>CAYGSG010000006.1:0-67738 GCA_964352615.1 uncultured Phycisphaeraceae bacterium | reverse complement strand
TCGCGCAACCCAACACGCGCCAAGCAGCGCTAGACCTGCGGTGAAGACGCTCTAGGTCAAACTAACAGATCCACCCCGGAACTGTCAGTCCCTTTCCCAACTGTACCTTCCACCTTGCCCAGATCATGGATGAGATGCTCTACCGACCGCCTAGCCCCGTATGGTGAAATGCCGGCCAACCAGATGCGTTCAGATCGCCGCTTGATCGCCCAGCGGCTGGACCAAGTGTTGCATAATCAAGCCAATGGACCTGCGTGCATTCCACGGTCTGATGTGGGGGCTGCGAGAAGCTTGGGTCGGCGGAGGTATGTCCACCAACGCCACAGCCATTCCAGAGGTCCCATGGTGAATCGAGCGAGCCAAAGCGGGCTGGCAACAAGTTGGAAGAGATAGATCGAAACCGCGATTACAAGCATCTGCGCTTGTGAAGTCTCGCCGTACATCCCGAATCCCCAGTGCTGCACGATCACGCACACCAGCAGCGACTGCATGATGTAGTTGGTCAGCGCCATGCGCCCCATTGAAGCAATCGATCGCGCGAACCAGCCTGCCCCAAACCGGCGAGCCAGCCACATCGAGAGCCCCATGTAGCCAAGAGCAACGCACGGCCCCGCCGGGGTCATCAGAAAATGGCCGAAGAACCACCACGCCGAATGCTCGGTTGCAGCCGCCGTGAGGACGACAGAAACAAATGAACAGGGCAACCCGATCAGGAGCCCGATCAGGATCAACCGGCGCATGTACCGCGCGGCACCAACCCCAAGGGCATCAACCTTCATCAGCCATGCCCCAAGCAGGAACATCCCAGAGATCCGCAAGACCGCGCCGGCCCCGAGCGTCCAGTTGATCTGCTCAACGATCCACTCAAGACAACGCATCAAGATCGCGTGAGACAGGGGGCCGTTCTGGAACGCGTCCTTTGCCGCCGATTCCCACTCGTGGCTCATTGGCCCCTGTGCAGGAAACTCTCCTTGCTTGATCTGCTCGAAGAACTCGCTGAAGCCGATGTTCTCGTCCGCAGGTTGAACCATGGCCGTCTGAGCTGGTTCGTCGGCAAGCGGATCTGCACCCTTCGATGCGTAGTACCGCACGCCCATAAAGCCGCTGAACGCAGAGAAGAGCACCGCCAGTGTGAGCAACGACACCGCAAGACCAAGCAGCAGCTTCGACCGACGCCCCATGAACCACATCGTGAAGAATCCGATGACCGAATAGATAATCAACACGTCCGCGTAATACAGCAGCAATGCATGGAGCACGCCCAACACCAGCAGCATCGACAATCGCCGGAGGTAGGGCCGAACGAAGCTGCGCCCCACGGCCAGGGCTCGCTGCCGCATCAGCATCATGCCCATGCCAAAGAGCAGCGAGAAGAGCGGATACGACTTGGATTCGAAGAACAGCCTGGTCGCGTAGTACGCCGCGACGCCCACGGGGCCCTCGTTGGATCCGCCGCCGTTCCACAGCCACGCCATCAGTTGGCATAGGAGTTGCACGTTCACCATCAGGATGCCGAATAGCGCGAACCCACGCGCGATGTCGAGCGATTTGATCCGATTCTGTCGCGATACAGAATGGAAAGCCGTGGCAGCTTGGGTCTTCATCCGTCAGAGCATATCGGAGGGTGCCCGCGAAATGCACCAGGCGGGCCACTGCCCTAGCCGATTCCGGAGCCGTTGGCTGCCACGCGTCCCCCATCAGCGAAGGGGATCAAGGCACTCTCGGCCATGGCAGAAGCAAGTCATTCAACAAATAGCAGCGGATACAGCGCTCTTGGTGCCACGCTTGTAGACACAAGCTACTCTGCGATTCGAGGGCCTGTCTAATGCCGGAGGGGGGACTCGAACCCCCACTCTATCTCTAGAAGTGGATTTTGAATCCTTGCAAATCCCCATTGGCTACGCCTGGGAGGCGTTTTTGGCATCGATTGGCTACAGGGAATGGCTACAGATTCAAGGTTGATCCGACGGCCTCGGTCATCGTACTCGATATCGTTGGGCATGGAGTCGCTGACCCGGACCATCCTCCGCCAGTTTCAGGCGGGTCGCCGCAATGACGACAGCACTCTTGAGGACCAGTTGGATCAGGGGACATGGCGGCCACAATCAAACCGTCTACATCAGGTGCTATCGCGCTCGGTTCGCATGGGGTGAATCGGGGATGGGCGGATCAAGCTGGCAAGCCCACACAAATTTGTGGTAGGTCGGCACCAGCAGTCCACAGGTCTGGGTACAAGCCAAGCCGTCGCCATACCCGATGCGTTCGACCGGCTTCAATCCGCCCCTTCGGATAAACTACGGGCAGATGAACCCCCATGCTTCGTAGGACACCGCCATGGCTAAAAAACAATCCGCGAAGAGAACGACCAAGTCTGTTCCCATTCTGCATCTCGATGCGAAGAACCCTCGGCTTGGCCGTCAGAGAGCGGGGCGTTCACAGCAAGAGATCATCAAGTATCTCTACGAACACGACCGAGCCCTCGATGTCGCTGAGAGCATCGCCCTTCGGGGATACTTCCCAATCGAATCCCTTCTTGCTGTAGAGGAGCAAGGCAAGCTTGTCGTTGTTGAAGGCAATCGACGGCTTGCGGCTCTAAAGGGATTGCATAACCCTGATCTTCTCGATCCTTCATTGCGAGGAAAGCTACAGGCGCTTCGAAATCGGATGAGCAACCCTGAGATTCTCTCGGCGGTCCCAATTGTCGTTGCTGCTTCGAGGAGAGATACAGACCGGACGGTTGCCGGTCGGCACATTGGGCAGCCGGTCAAAGCTTGGCAAGCTGAGGATCGAGCCTCGTTTATCATGGAGAAGCTTGATGAAGGCTATTCCGTAGACGAGCTTCGTGATGAACTGAACTTCACGCTGGCGGATATCCAGAAAGCGAAAACGACCAAAGCAATTGCCGAGGTTGCTCGGGCATTGCCAATCACGGATGAGAAGGCGAGGGACGCTCTGGCATCTGAGCGACCGGCGATCTTCTCGACGATTGGCCGTATCTTTGATTCCGCTTACGCTCGGAAGAAGCTGCACATTGAGTCTGACTCGCAGCATGGTTTTGTCGCAAGAACATCGAAACCGGAGATCGAGAAAGCGCTCACTAGAGTCGTAAGCGATATCGCCTCCGGAAGGGAGACATCTCGTACTCTCAACAATGAAGACGCCATCAAGGATTACTTCGCTAAGCGTTTCCCCAAGAGCGATCTTCCGGTCAAGAAGCAGCGGACCACGACTCCTGACCAACTTTGGGGTAGCAAGGGGACGCCATCCAAAGCGAAGCCTGCGGCTGCTGCCAAGCCGAAGGCCACCGCTCGTCCGTCAACGACGGTCTTGCCACGAAACTTCAAGCCGAATTTCGGCAACAAGCGGATCATTCAGATCGCCGATGAGCTACGCCGCATGAAGCGGGATGACTTTCCAAACGGAGGAGCCGTTCTGCTCAGGGTCTTCCTTGAGCTTGGCATCCGAGACTATCTTGAACGAGCGGGAGCATACGAGCCTCTACGTAAACGTCTCGCGGAGAAGAACAAGCTCCCGCACGGTCACCCACAGATGAAAGATCTTGTTGCTGAAGTACTCAAAGACATCAAGAATAGGCTCCCTAAGCACGAAGCCGATCTGGCGACGAAGGCGTTTCAATCGAACGCATCAGCCCGGTTTTCGATCAGCGAACTCCATTCGTTTGTCCACAGCCCTCGGGATATGCCGACGGCTCACGACCTTGAGCAGTTCTGGGAACGAGCGAGCCCAGCGATGGAAATGATTTTTGTTGAGCCGTTGCCTGAGGCTGAGTCATGAACACCGTTAGCCCCTTCCGTTATCCTGGCGGAAAAGCTTCAATGACCGGCTTGCTGTCTGAGATCCGTTCTTTGAACTCGATAGGCGACACCCCAATCGCTGAGCCCTTCGCAGGCGGAGCGGGGGCTTCCCTGTCGCTGTTGGTTAAGGAAGCGGTATCGAGTATCCACATCAACGACGCCGACCCAGCTGTGCACGCTTTCTGGTGGTCGTTGAAGAAGCGACCCGAAGAGCTTCTTCGTCGATTATCTAGTACTCGTGTCAGCATGGCTGAATGGAAACGCCAGCGGGAGACCTACCGCTCGCCGCGCCAGATCAACCGCTTGGATCGGGGGTTTGCTGCCTTCTATCTAAATCGATGCAATCGGTCTGGGATCATCGTGAATGGTGGGCCGATCGGTGGCGTGAAGCAGACCGGAACATGGAAGCTGGACGCTCGCTTCAACAAGCCAGAACTCCGGTCCAGACTAGAGAGGTTGATTGAGTACCGAGATCGAATCGAAGTCTCGGCCGACGAGGGTATCGATTTCATCAGGCGGCTATCGGAAGAGGATGTGTTCTTCTTTATTGATCCGCCTTACTTTGAGAAGGGTCCGCTCCTCTACCTCAATGATCTCGGTCCTGCATACCATCGGCGACTATCCCAAGTCCTTCGGGCGAGGCAAGATTCGTCGTGGGTGCTGACCTACGACGACTGTGAGCCGATTCGTCGGTTGTACGAACCATGGGCCAACGTTCGGAGCTTTTCGCTTCGCTATGCGGCGGCCAAGCGGCGAATGGGGCGAGAGATCATGATTACGCCAAAGTGGATGCAGCTACCGGCGAGTCAGGATTCTGAAGCTGTCGATTGGTAGTCGTCAGGCCCAGGCTCCGGTCCGCTCGAAGAGGATGGCGACGTAATCCCGAGGGTCCAAGCCCTCGGCGTAGCTTGCAGCATCAACGAGCATGAGGATCAACTCGGCGGCTTGCTCGCTAGCCAAAGCGATGGGATTCGACCTGATGGATGGCTGGCCGGTAGTGGAGAGGGATCGCTGATCTGCCCGCTTGACGGGCTTGACGCACGGGCAGCGGAACCTTGCGCTTCTCGTCATGCGAGCTACCATTGTCTGTTGGCGTAGAGCATGGAAGCTGGAGGTGAGCAGCATGGTGCGGGTCTTCGCAAAGATTGACGAGTCTCCAGACATCGCTCGCCATGGGCAGGTTATGACGAAGCCCCACATCGTTCGCCTGATCCTCGATCTTTCTGGCTACACCGCTGACCGCCCGCTCCAAGAGATGCGGTTCCTTGAACCGTCATGCGGCGACGGCGAGTTCGTCATCGAAGCAGTACGACGCCTGCTCGCCTCAGTCGATGAGGCAGATGCTTGCTCGCTGGGCGATAGCATCCGGGCGGTCGAAAAGGATGATCGGCTTGCGGAGATCGCCCGAGCCCGGATCGTTGAACTGCTCGTCTTGGAACGGATGAACAAGCGGTCTGCCGTTTCTCTCGCGAAGAAATGGATCGTTACCGACGACTTCCTCAGAGCCGACCTTCCTTCCGACTTCGACTTCGTGATCGGCAACCCGCCGTATGTCCGGCAGGAGGCTATGAGCCAAGAAGATCTCGACTTCTGCCGGGAACAGATGACCTGCTTCTACGACAGGGCAGACCTCTACATGGCATTCCTTGAGCGGGGGCTTCGCCTGCTCTCTGACAAGGGAGCCTTGGCGTATATCTGTCCGAACCGGTTTACCCGCAACCGATACGGGGCTCCGCTAAGAGACATGATTGCAACCGAGTATCAGGTCACGCACGCCATCGATCTGCCCAATGCCTCGCCCTTCGTACCCGAGGTCATGGCGTACCCGGGCATCTACGTCATCAAGCGGGGCAAACAGGGACCGGTTCAGTTCTTTACGATGAAGGACGCTACCGAGGCCGAAACTGATCGGGTACTGGCAATCGTCGAAGCGACGAGCAAGGACGACTCCAAGTCCTTCCGCAAGTCCAACGGAGTTGGTTATCACCGCTACGACGAATGGTTCGGCAAGGGCGAGCCATGGGCGACGGAATCCCCCGCCCATCTGGCAATCGTCCGGAAGTTGGAGAAGCAGTTTCCCCCGCTCGGCTCGCCCGAGTCCGGCACGAAGGTCGGTATCGGCGTCGCCAGCGGAGCAGATAGAGTTTTCATTGTCGGCCCAGACTTCGATCAGGTCGAGCCCGAGTTGCTGGTCCCGTTGGCATTGGCTAGAGATTGCGCCAATGGTCAATTGGCGTGGAGCGGGCATTCGATAATCAATCCCT
Organism: uncultured Phycisphaeraceae bacterium; assembly: GCA_964352615.1. Lineage (GTDB taxonomy): Bacteria > Planctomycetota > Phycisphaerae > Phycisphaerales > UBA1924 > OFTM382. The sequence goes on along the minus strand of CAYGSG010000006.1, from coordinate 61,659 downwards.
TCGCGAAGAATGGGCGTGGGTTGATCGACCTCGACGAGTATCCCCGGGCCAAGCGATACTTCGAGTCTCATTCGGCTCAGATCAAAGGCCGGAACGTCGCCAAGCGGAGCGGCGATGGATGGTACAGGACCATCGACCGCATCACGCCTTCGCTGCTCAAGCAACCGAAGCTCCTGATTCCCGACATCAAGGCCGATTCCGCTATCGCATACGACAAGGGGACGGTCTACCCGCATCACAATCTGTACTTCATCACGGCAGAGTACTGGGATCTGCTCGCCCTTCGGACGCTGATTCGCTCATCGATCGCCAAGTTCTTTGTCTGGATGTACGGCGTCAAGATGCGTGGCGGGTTCCTCCGCTTCCAGGCCCAGTATCTCCGGCGTATCCCCGTGCCCTCGCCGCTCAGCATAAGCGACGAGGCCATAGCCGGGTTGCTTGCAGCGAATGAGACCGACGACGTCAAGGTCATCGACGCTGCCGCCGCCGTTGCCTATGGCATCGGGAGCAAGGAATTGCGGGTCATTCAGAAGACCGTCAGCTAAAGCAAGCCTCGTAGCCGGGCGGTAGCAAGCAGCTTGTCGATCATCTTCGCTGCGTCCAAGCTCGGGTGCGGAGTCGTTGGCGTTATCGTCCAGTCTCTGGGTTCTGTCGGCGTTGGCTTCTGCTTCTCGATGCAGATGGGAGCAAAGCCGATGGCGTCATAGTGGATGTCTGGTTTCTCGGTCGGATCCGTAGAGCCAAGCAGGTCAAGAAGCCGCTGTGTTGTTTGCTCGATTGAATCTTGGGCCTTTGCGGTACGCATCGAATCATGCGACTCGTAGAGGCCTGGCTCGCAATATCGCTCCCATTCTGAGAAATCAATGAGGTCGCCGCCATGCTCGACCAGTTCAAGGATCGGCTTGACCTTAGTCGGCTTCGCAGAGCCCGGCTCGCCTTTCGGCCAGACACCTGTTCGTTGCCGCCCGCGCGATACTGGCCCGTCAATGACACAGAAGAAGAACCCGAAGGCCGCCTTGCTCCGATACAGGCGGAGGACGCCCGAGTCCCCAAATGCCTCCTCGACTCGATTCGTCATGTTCCGGAGAGCATTCTGCATGCTCTTGATCGATATGACGATCTTCGGCTCTCCAATTGCAGGCCAACAGACATCGAAGTTCTTCGAGGCATGGGGGCGGAACCGGATCTTCCGGTTGGCAGCAACCTCCGAGAGCGAGACGCCCAGACCATCAGCGAGCCGCTGCCGCCAATACTGTTCGAGGATGGCGACATGCTGACTGTTCGTCGTGATCTGATTCCGCCCGTAGACGGCTTGGCCGATTCTCTTCCTCGCTGTGTTCAGGTGATAGTCGAAGAGGGCGGAGTAATAGGCATGCCAAAACTCGGCAAGTACGTTCCGGTACTCTGCGTCAGGCATGGGCTGCATGCCGGACGTTTCTGCTGGCTCCATGCAATGCAGGCTAGTACGAGCCGCCTGCGTCTTCCAGTAGGCGACTGGTAGGGACACCTTGGCGAACGGCTTCCGTTGCAAATCGTTAGCCGAGCAACAAGCGACTCTTCAGCCTGCGAGTTACGCCCACAGGGCAGTTCTCTTGCGTTCCGACGACCTGAGGGTGGGGAGGCTTGTTTCGCTCGGGCTCGACCCCTGGAGGCTCAAGGGAACCCTGCCTTCCGCCTGGATGGGACCCAACAGGCCAAAAGGGGGATAGGGGCGTCCCCCCCGGCCTCGGAAGATGGGTGCCGCCGTTGAGATGCCGGTCTGCCTGGCGGGTACGGTCCCCCATGCTCCGGCCCCTCAACGAGATCGCTCCTCGCCTCTTCGGCTTCGTCGCCATCATCGGAGCGACGGTCCTCGGACTTCGGCTCGCCGGGTACGAGACCGGATGGGGGATCGTCTGCCTTGCGGCCTCGTTCCCTGCCTCGCTCGTCTGGCGTCGTCGGCCTCGTCAGCCGGTCAACGCTCCATAGCTGCGACTTCGCTGCAACGCTGCTCAAGCATTCAGCACCGATTCACGCCGACATTCGGCGACTCGCAAGCGGGAACATCCGACCCGCTGCGAGGAGCGACCGTTGCTGACCGCAGAGATCAACCGCAGCCGCCGCATCGGAGTCGAGTACGAGTTCGCCATTCCGCAGATCGGAAACGGCGGCGGCGATGATGTTCGCCGGACGCTCGCCGAGGTCTTGAACTCCAACGGGCTGAGAACCGTTGTTCGAGGCTACAGCCATCGTCCGCTGCAAGCGGGCATTGACTTGGCCGTCGAGTATGACGCCTCGGTTCGAGGCGAGAGCCGATATGCCGGAATCCGTTGGCAGAGCGTCGAGTTGAAGACATGCATCCTTGAGGGCATAGACCATTGGGAGCAGATCGTTCCCAAGGCTCTTGACATCTGTCGCTATCTCGGCGGCAGAGTTAATGCGTCGACCGGGCATCATGTCCATGTCTCGATGCCGGAGGTTCGCCATCGACCGGCGGCGTTTCGTTCGTTGTTCAATGCCGTCCATCGATACGAGCAGGTCATCTACGGACTCGTCGCTCCAAGCCGGAGGACGGGCAGCTATGCAGCCCCCATGCTCGATCGTCCGGGGCTGTTGAACGACTGCGGATCGCTGGCCGCCATCAGTCGAGCGATGCAGGGCCATCCGAGAACAAGCGGCTTCAATCCTCTCCATCTCTTCGATGAATCGCCTCGCTGGGAGGCCCGCTATCACGGCGGTACTCTTTCGGCGGATAAGGCGAGGCACTGGCTTCGATTCATGCTCCGACTGACGGACCATGCAACGGTTCGGACTTGCAAGGCCGCAAAGACGCAGCTCCAGAACGACCGGGCGGGCCTCGACAAGATGCTGATTAGCCTCGGTCTGCGAGTCAACACTCGGGTCTACTCCAAGGTCTCGCCGGAACTTCGAGAGACGGGCCGATTCCTGCTGAGCCGTTGGAAGCAGTTGAACTCGGATCAGCCACAGACTCTCGCCCGGCATCGCCGCAGAGCGAGTCATCAGGATGCCATCGCTATCCCGTTCTGAGTCGAGGATCAGCTTGCCCTCGGACCGAGGGCAGACCCGTCGCACTCGTCTTTCGCAGCACGGGTTGGAAGCTGAAAAACGCTGACGACAACGATTCGTTGAACGTCAAAACCCCTCGTCGAAAAGACGCTTCCGCACACTCGGCTGCTGGACATCATCTAATTCTTCCCGCATCGAATGAGCCGCCATTGTCAGGTTTTGGGTCGAATCCCGCCTGCATTGGCAGGTTTTGCCGCTTCCTGTCAGGTTCTGGCTTGACTGGACGCCGCCAGCCGCCTGGGTACTCCCCCGACGTCGTCACCGAAGCCCATCCGGCTTCGTTGGCTGTCGGAGGTTCAGCCAATGTCCGAATCGATTCACGCTCACGACGCCATTCCGCAATGCATCGACCATGTCGTCGGGCAGCCGCAGGTCGTCAGCAAGCTCAAGGTCGCCATCGAGGCATCGTTTGCGGATCAGGAGCCGATGCCGCATTGCCTTCTGACCGGACCGGCGGGTACCGGCAAGACGCTCCTCTCGCAGGTCATCGCAAAGGAGATGGCGACGGAGTTCCGAGAGGTACTCGGGCAGTCGCTTGTCAATGTCGCTGCTCTGAACGGCTTCCTCCTCGGGGCGAGCGAGCCTCGATCCATCCTGTTCGTCGATGAAGCCCATGAGGTACCTGCTGCCGTTCAGACGGCGATGCTCAAGGGCATCGACGAGCGGGCCGTCTTCATCTGCGGCGACTCCGACAAGGTCACTCGCCTCGTCATCGAGCCGTTCTGTCTGATCCTGGCGACGACCAATCCGGAGGGTCTGCTGCCTCCGCTTCGAGATCGCATGCGTCTCATATGTCAGCTTCGCCGCTATGAGACGGAGGATCTGATCGCTCTGCTTCGGCAGAAGGTCAGTCAGATTCGATGGGCGGTTGAGGATGATGTTCTCGTCGAGATCAGCAAGCGGAGCCATGGAACGCCTCGCCTCGCCGTTCGCCTGCTCGAAGCTGTTCGTCGGTCTGCGAGGGCCGTTGGAGCGGATGCCATCGACCGGACGCATGCCACAGCGGCGTTCGAGCTAGAAGAGCTTGACGAACTCGGTCTTGGGCCGGATGAGCGGGCGTATCTCGCCATGCTTGCGGACTCGTCTCGACCGCTCAGGCTTGGCGTCATTGCTTCTCGTCTTGGGCAGCCGCCCGAAGCTGTCTCTCGGGTCGTCGAGGCCAACTTGCTCTGGCATGGACTGATCGAGCGATCGGATCGAGGGCGGGCTCTGACGGCGGCGGGCCTCGCCCATGTTCGTACCGACTGATCTTCCCTCTTCCCCGCGAAAGGACTTCAACCATGAGCGACCAACGCATCAAGGCTGCGGCGTCGATGAGCGACATGGCTCGGATGCTCCATCTCAGTAGAGCGAGGCTGTACGAGTTGATCGACGAGGGAGTCTTCCCGAAGCCGATCTACTGCATCCGAACCAAACGCCCCTTCTACAACGCCGAGCTTCAAGCCGTCTGCCTGCGAGTTCGGGAGAGCGGCGAAGGCATCGATGGGCGACCGGTCCTGTTCTACGCCCCTCGTCGGAAGGCGATGGAGCAGCGTTCGATGCCAAAGCGTCAGGGGAGGTCGAGAGCAGCGAAGGCGAGTCCCAAGCTCCAAGATCTCATCGATGGGCTCAAGCAGCTTGGCGTCAGCGATGCGTCTCGCTCGTCCATCGAAGCTGTCGTCGGCGAGTTGTACCCGGACGGCCTCGAATCGGAGCGGTCCGAATCGGTGCTAACGGCTGTCTTCCGCCGCCTGTCCAATCGGAACTGATCTGATAATGCCTGGCGATAGCTAAGACATATCGCCCGGGTTCATGTTGTAGGAGTTCTACATGCTGCCAGAATGGAGCCAGCATCCATGAATAACCGGAGCGATAATGCTTTCGAGCGGTCCTTGGCCGAGGTCATCGAACCGACCCTCGCCCGCTTCTTTGAGCAGACCGACTACGCAGCAGCAAGCCGCCGAGCGATCCGGTCCGATCTCTACGGCTTCGGTCGCTGGTATGTCGAAGCGAACGCTGAGCCGCTCGCATGGAGTCGGGTCGTCGGCAGAGACATCGCCGACTACCGGGAGCATCTCGCTCGCCGGAAGCAGCGAGCCGTTGCTACGGTCAACCGATCGCTCGTTGTTCTGCGGCGGATCTTCGGATGGCTCGCCTCCACCGGAGAGCTTCCGTCGTCGCCCGCCGCTCACATCAAGGAACTCCGCAGGCAGCCGCTCGCTCCGAAGGGACTCAGCCGAGCCGAGGTCCGCAAGCTGCTTCGAGAAGCCGAGGTCCGAGGCGATCTTCGAGCGGCAGCGTTGTTTCACGTCTTTCTCGGCACCGGGCTGAGAGTTTCTGAACTGGTCTCGCTGACCCTGAGCAACGTCGAACTCTCCGAGCGGAGCGGCTGGGCTCGGGTACTCGGCAAAGGCTCGAAGATGCGACTGGTTCCGATTCCGCTCGCCGCCCGAAAGGCCCTTCTTCGCTACCTCGAAAGCCGCCCGCAGTTTGATGGCGAGTACTTGTTCCTCGGCGAGCGAGGGGCTCTGACCGATCGGGGCGTCCGCTGCATCTTCCGGAGGTACTCAGCGGCGATCGGCGTTCCGGTTCATCCGCATCTGCTCCGCCATACTTTCGGGCGTCGCTTCCTCGAAGAGACGAGCAACGATCTCGTTGCCTTGGCGAGTCTGCTCGGCCACTCCGATCTGAACACGACCAAACGGTACGTTCAGCGGACCGCCGACGAACTCGCTGCTCTGAGCGAGAGCATCTCGTTCTGACCGTTGGCGTCAGTCGCCATCAACCGGAACGTCGATGTCTTCGTACATCCGCTCGATGGCTCTGCGGCCTCGGTCGGTTAGTTCGACGTACTTCTTGCCCTTGCCGCTCGTCGCCCTCGTCTCGACGAGCGACTTGTCTTCGAGGAACTGCATGACGTTGGCGAACTCGTTGTAGCGACGACCGTTGCCATGCTTCTTCTGTAGATCAGACTTCGCCATGACGCCCTTTGGACGGCCGTAGAAGTCGAGAAGGATCTGACGCTGCATCTGAGCGAATGGGTCGGCGTCGCTGATGTCGATGTAGTAGTTGAGCAGCGAGTCGAAGAGCAGGTCGTAGAAGCCGAAGAAGTACTCCGAAGCGTCGATCGTCGCCATGATCCGCTTGCCGTTATGGCCGCTGGCCGGCGGTGTCTCGTCATCCTCGAACTGATAGATAAGAGGCGACGGCGTCGACCTACTCGGATCGACAACGTCCTTCTCGCAGACGGCCCGAATACCGGCCCATACGGCTGCGATGTCTCTGAACTTCGCTCGGAACTTCTCGGCGATGTCCGGATGGAGCCGAGCGAATCGTTGGTAGCTCTCTCTCCGGTTGCCGAAGATCCCCGATACGTCGATGTTGTCGAACGTAACCTCGACGAATCCGTTATGGCTTCTTATTGCCCCAATACGCCGATAGACGGCTTCCTTCCTCGCTTGGTCGCCTCGCCCCTCGACGTACTCGTATGGAAAGCCGCCTGAGAAGTAGACGCATCGACCGGCTAGGCCGGAGTCGATGTTCTTGGAGTCGAAAGGGAACTCCTGCGATAGCCGCTCGGGCTGACCGGAGACGATCATGCTGACGCAGCTATCGAGGTAGATCCGGAAGAAGTCCTTGTTCGGCAGCGAGAGGTCCGCTCCGCTTGTCAGAATGTTCAGATGCTGTTTCTTCGTTGACCAGTCCCTGTTGCCGCTCAGCTTGCCGAAGCCCTCGATGTCGTCATCGGCGTTGATAAGGAAGCCGTCCATGGAGTCTCGGCATGCCTGCTCGGCCTCGAACTTCTGCTCGGCGGCGTCCTTGCTCCTCTTGCTGATAAGATGGCCGCAACGCTCGACGACATCGTTCATTGAGTTCCCAAGCTCGATGACGTTCCGGCCCGCCGAGAACCATGCGATCTCGCCGTACTGCGGATCAAGCAGGGCCTCGATGGCCTTGGTCTTTGCCCCTGCGGTCTTGTCGTTGTAGATGACCGTCGAGTTGGCGTAGCGGAACGATCCCTTCGCCATGTCGAAACGCTTCTCTCGGATGAGCAGACGCTTGCCGAGGAGCATGCCAAGCGTCGGCATGAGGCAGAACAAGGTCGCTCCGCCAATGCCCTTGTAGTTCATCTCGTCGAGAACAGTATCGACGATGTTGCAGAGTTCCGGACCGAACGCATCGGCTGATAGCTCAACCTTGCGATGCGTACTGCTCTGATCCATGATCTCGGCGAGTTCATCGTCGGTCAGACTGTCAGCATCTGCCAACGGCGGAGAACTGTCCATCGGCTCGAAGTACTCGGACGGCGACGAGAGCCGACCCGACCGACTGCGTTCCCATTCTTCTTCTCGCTCCGCTAGGCGGGCCTCGAACTTCGACCAGAACTGCGGCAGAAACTCTTGGGCGAAGCCCTCGTAGCCGTCCCAATCAAGCTGCTTGTCTGATTCATGGAAGGCCGCAACCCTCATGGACGGATAGACCTTGACATCCGTATCGCTCTGCGGCGTTGAGTATTGATCGGCGTATGGGCTGACGATGAAGACGCCCTCGCCGTCATCGTCGATGATCTCGAAGCCGCCCTCGGAGAGCATGTTGCGGGTACGCTCGATGTCCTCGTTGCCAAACTCCTCGCAGAGCATCGCCCATAGGAGCCGCCTGCGGAAGTCCGATGAACTGCCAAGGGCGACCGCGTCGGACGATTGGCGGTCTGCTTGGGCGGGCGGCGGAGGAGCAACCCTCGTCTTGTCCCTACTCGGCATCCGCTCGATCAGTTGCTTGAAGTCAGCCTCGCTCATGGGCTCGCCAACGGTCGGCTCGCCGAGGATCGACCGCATGACCGGCTTGAATCCAGGCTTCCGATTCATCGAGCCCGGAAGGCCAACGATACGGCAAGCGTCCTTGCATGCTTGATCGACATGCCAATCAAATCCGGCTCGCCGAAGAGCCTCGTTTAGTCCGTCGTAGAGCCGCTGTATGTAGCCCTTGGGGCCGTCCGTATAGTCCTTTACCGGCAGATCGACCTTGACGAGGATCAGGCCGCCGTTGCCGCTATCGACGTTGATGCGAGCGGCGAAGCCCAGGCATGCGAGGAACTCGTCGAGCTTTGCAAGGGCTTCGAGCTTGTTGTCCGGCGGACTGTCCTTGTTGTTGGGGTCGAGGTCGAAGACGAGATGAAGCCTGCGACTGATGTCAGCATTTCCGAGCTTGACTTTGCTGATCATTGGATCGATCGCCGGATTGATACCGACCCAGACTCCGACGACCGAGTCAGACTCGACGGACATCGCAGCGAGGTCATCGGCTCGCTCGGGCCGCTCTGTTCCGCCCCTCAGTCCTGTCTGTCCATCGACCATATAGGAATAGTTAAAGGGATCGAGGCCGAGCCAGTGGATGAATCGAGAGGCGTCTCCGACCGCCTCCGTCGATTCGTTCTTCTCGGAGCGAGAACCCTTTAAAGGGATTTCGGAGGACAGTTCCGCAGCCTCCGCCTGCTCTGAAAGTATCTCGATGTTGGAGCCGTCATCCGGTACGCCAAAGATGTTGTCATCGACCATGGGCGGCGGCGGAGGCTTCAGCTCCAGATCAAGGTCGTCGTCGAGGAACGAGAAGTCATCGGCAAAAACGGTTTCGTTTGTCGTCATGTCGGTCTCTCCATAGAGAACGAGGGCCATGGGGGAGACCGTCATCAGACCCCATGACCCTCGCTGCCTTGCAAGGTTATTTGTATTGAGATAGACGGTCTCAGATCAGTTGTCGTATCTATGTATTCGACAAACGATCCGAATAGCCCTACATCACAAGTCCAAAAAATGTCGAGACCAGCAACTTTTTTCGTGATCGGCATTGGTCGCAGCCATTTACGGCTACATCACTACGGCGTCGGAGCGGCATGGTTCACTGAAAACGGATAGCATTTTTGCGACCGTTGTTCTACCCATTTACAGCAGAGGGGGCTAGATAATATATATAGCCCACAGCGTCTGCTACGGCCGTTTTGAAGAGCCGATAGATCATCATGCGGACGATGCGTAAATGCCAAAGATTACAGCAGTCCGTTGCTTCTCTCGTCTGCCCCCCTAGGGGGTAAATGGGTATGAAGCAAGGGCAGCACCCGCCGCCGCATCTGCGGCGACAGACTGAACGGATCAGTCCTCAGGACTCGAAGAGTTGGGCGTTGAAGCTCTCGGGTCCGACGAACTGCCATTGACGGCCCCGTTCGTAGAGCAACAGCATCCGCATGCATTGGGTCTTGACATCGAGGAAGCGGATGGACGAGACGTAGACCATGAGCGGAGCGAAGACGCTCTCCGTCGGTCGAGAGCCGATGAAAGTCGCAACCGGATCTCGGTTGAGAACCGCCGATCCGATCAGGTCGAGTTGGGCTTGCTCCTCCTCTGCGGAGAGCCCCCAGCAGTATGACTCATAGATTCCGTCGATAACCGACCCGGCGTCAAGCTCGCTGGGATCGGGCAGTCCAGACATGGCCTCTTGGACTTGGGCTTTGACTTCGCTGTCGGAAGGATACGTCATCTTTCAACCTCCTATGTCTCCGCGTATACCCGCCAAGCAGACCAAAGCGATGGCGTCTCGATCATCGAGGATGGCTCTACGAGCTTTGTCATGGAGCGAGGGGCTGATCTCTCGAAGGTCGTGTTCCATGCGGTCTCCGCTTGTCTATAAATCCGTCTGAAATCCCGCCCGCCTCTACGCTGAGACGGAGACGGGTAGGAACAAGGACAGAAAAACCGAGAACCGCACCTCTGCGGCGGCGGGTTCATTGGGGCGGGTAACAGTAAGGCTCAGGCGGGAACCGAATCGTTGACGGAGATCGGTCGGGGCTCTTCGAGGATGAGCGAGTAGGAGGTATCGCCGACAGCCTCGTAGCGATAGCCAATCTCTACGCCTCTCAGCGAGTTGACGATCACGCCGTTGACATAGACGCCCTCAACCGAGTTGATTGCGACACCAAGGAAAGCGATCTCTTCAACCGCCCAGTCCGGGTAAGCACCCGCAGTATGGTGGACCTTGAGATGGCCTCGGATGTTTCTCCGGATGCCGTCGAGCAGACGCATGAACTCCCAAGGATTGTTTCGCTCTGATCCGTCTGACTCTTCTCGGTGCGATGCTTCGAGTTCATCTCGGGTCATGCCGACACCTCCAGAAAGTTGACTCGATCGCCGAGGCTCACAAACCAGAAGACCCGTTCATCAACAACCTTGCCGTCGAGAATGTCCCTGCGGTGAACCGATCCGTCGAAGCCATCCTCGGGCGGGTCAAGACAGATCTCAGTCTGCCTGTCCCGCGAGTCTTGCCCGAACTCGGCATGGAACAAGAGGCCGACAGCGGCGTTTGCCCGCTGGATGGTTCCCATCACAGCGGTCAGCCAACGGTCGTACCTCACCTTTTCCTCGCTAGGGGGTTCTTCTCTGCCGCGTCGTTCAAGTTCAGCGAGAGCCTTCTGCACGCTGAATCTCGGGTCCGCAACGGTCGTCATCTGCTTCGTCGTTTGCGAAGGGTTCATGCCGACGCCTCCTCGAACGGGTAGAACTCGATGTTCTCGCCCGAGTAAGTGATGCGGCAGTGGTACTCGTTGTCGAGCATGACGTATGCCTCGTAGTGGAACCAGTCCTCGCCCGGTCGAGTGGTGAAGCTGTCAAACTCGATGCCGCAGGAGAGCGCAGAGAGCTTGTCCATCATGCCTCCGGCGATGAGTTCGCTAACGATGCCTCTACGGGCACGTTCCATCTTGTCTTGCATGTCGTTAAATCGATCGCTGTTCATATCCGTGTTCCTTTTCAAGCGGCGGGCACCACGCTCGCCATGAGGAACACTAGATACGCCCCTAGTAAGCGGGCAAGAGCATGAAGAACAGATTAACGCATTAGTAATATTTGGAGAATAGGGTGGCTATTTTCTTCAACTCAACTGTATCAGTATTGGAGGTAGCTGTGTTCTTCAACTCAACTGTATCAGTGTTGGGGTAGAAGAAATCGTCAACTTCTCCGTATCCGAAGTTGAGTAGAATATCTTTACCAGAGTTTCAGTCCTTGAGGTCAAGCACCTGCTCCATCTGGTCAATGACCTTGTAGAGCGCCTCGAAGCTCCGCTTGCGATAATGCTTCCCCACGCCTCCGTCTCGGTCTCCGAGCATCTGGTAGGCGAGATGCGGAGCATCGCCCTCGGTCAAGTCCTCGACCATCTGAGAGGCGGTAGACCGCAGCGACTTCGCGTATCGCTTCTCTCCGTAGGGCAGAGTGGCGTTGCCCGGAATCGTCGCGTCGATGAACGAGCAGAGTTCCGACGAGACGCCCTCGAAGTCAGCGAACGGGTAGCCGTCATGCTTCCGGTCGAGCCAAGGGCGGAGAACCTTCGCGGTTGTCTTCCATAGCCGATGACACTGGGGGACGCCCTCGGCGAACCGCTTCGTCTTGTTGCGAACCCTGCGAATCTCCCGCCCGGAGAGGTCGATCTCGGACGCCTTCAACGTCACGAGGTCTCGCTCTCGGTACGCGCAGTTCATCCCCATGATGAGCAAGACCCGAATCCGATCGCGCCCCTCGGACACAGCCCAGAGGTTGCGGAGTTCCTCGACCGAGAAGAACGTCGGGCAGGGTTCATCAACGCCCACGCTCATCCAGTCTCGGGTAATACTTCGAGGCATGGCGGCGAGGTAGCCTCGGGCAACGAGCCATTCGCAGAAATGCTTCGGTCCGTCGAGTTGCTTCCGCGCCCATCCGCTCGACTTGTCGGCAAGCTGCGAGACGATCGAATCTCGATACTCCGCCAGCGCCCTAGGCGTCGCGTCGAGATCGGCGGAGGTCATGATCGGCGTCTCGAACCCGGCTAGGTACTCAACGACCTTGCGGGCGGACGCTCGAATCGGCTGCATTGTTTTCTCTTGCCGATCGTTTGATCGAAGTTTTGCCCAATGAGCGTCAAGGAACTTCTCGACAAGCTCGCTGAGGTCGCCAACCTCCGTAGCGGCTGCTCTGCCGCTTGCAGCGAGCAACGCCCTGAGATGATCGTTCTCTTCTCGAAGCTGACGGTTTTCCTCGTCAAGTTCGACGGCCCGGTAGGCGAGAGGTTCAAGTTCCTTGATCCGATTCAGGAGCCTGAGTTGCGGTTGCTTGAGCCGCTCCATCTCCCGCCATCCCTCCATGTCGAGAGAGATAGCTCGGACGAGTTCGCCCTCGGCTTCTTCCTTGGACATCTCGCCCGCCTTGAACCGGCGTCGAGCTTCTTTGAGGATCGGACCGCTCCGGTTGTAGTCGGACTCGGCTTGCTTCATCGCCTCGACATGGGCGGCAACGTCAAGCTTCTCGTTTCGCTTGTTCAGCCAGAGGTCGAGTTCGAGGACAGCGGTTGCGTAGGCCGTCTGATCCTCCGGCTTGCAGCGGGGGCCGAACAGCTTGCTCCCGAACACGCCGTCTTCGTTCCGATACCGCAACCGCCAACGCTGACGGGTCGGGTAGTAGCTCAGCCTGTCGGTCAATGCCTTCGAGACCATGCATGACGCTACCCGTCCATGCAAGGGAACTCTAGCGATCATGGCTACAAAAATGGCTACACCAAGGTTGGCTACGGCTGATGGCTACAGCGTCAAAAACGCAAAAGACCCTATATTTCAAGGGTCTTTCGCAATGCCGGAGGGGGGACTCGAACCCCCACTCTATCTCTAGAAGCGGATTTTGAATCCACCGCGTCTGCCAATTCCGCCACTCCGGCTGGGGGTACGAACCCGCGTGGTTCGGTCTCAAGGCAGCATTGTGCCCCGCCCGATGAAGTAGGTCCACCACGCGAGGGCCTACCCTTGCGATTCGCTCTGAGTCGGGGCCGAGGGGCTGCGGGTGTGCCGCGGCTGGACCGGTCCCTGTCGAAAGGTACGTGCCGATATGGCCGAGACCACCGTGACCGTGACCGATGCAGGCCCCTGTGCGCGCAAGCTGACGTTTGACATCCCCCCAGCGGCGATCGCCGAGAAGCTGGACGGCCAGCTCGACTCGCTCGTGGCCGAATCCGAGCTGCCGGGCTTCCGCAAGGGCCGGGCGCCCAAACGGCTCGTCGAGAAGCGATTTGGTGAAGCTGTCCGCCACGAGGCTAAAGGGCAGATCGTCTCCGAGGCGTACACCAAGGCGATCGAGGACAACAAGCTCCAAGTGGTCGGCGAGCCCATCGCCGACGATGAGCTCAAGGACCTCGAGCTCGACCCCGCCAAGGGTTTGAAGTTCGACATCGAGGTCGAGATCGTGCCCGAATTCGAGATGCCCAAGCTTGAAGGCATCAAAGTGGCCAAGCCTTTGGTCGAGGTGCAGGATGCGCAAGTTGATGCCGAGCTTGGGCGAGTCTGCCTGACCGAAGGCGATCTTGAGGAACGCGAGAAGCCCGAGCCGGGCGACTACCTCACAGGCCACGGCATCATGAAAGAAGCCAAGGGCGACACGGAGTTTTACAACATCAAGGGCGCGGTCGTGCAGATTCCTGCTGCCGACAGCGACGGCAAGGGCATGATCCTTGGCGTGATGGTCACCGACCTAGCCAAGCAATTCGGAATGCCCAAGTCTGGCGAGACCGCGACGCTCAAGGTCAAAGGCCCCGAGCACCACGAGAACCCCGCCCTGCGCGGCAAGGACTTGGTCGTGACCTTCGAGGTTGACGCGGTCCACCGCATCATTCCCAAGACCCCCGAAGAACTCGCGCAGATGGTGGGCCTTGAGAACGCGGACGCACTCAAGGACGCGATCCGCTCGCGGCTCTACGAGAAGACCGTCATCCGCCAGCAGGTCGCGATGCGCCGCCAACTGACCGACCACCTGGCCAAGGAAGTGGACTTCGAACTTCCCAAGCGGCTGAGCGCCAAGCAGGCCCAGCGGTGGCTCGAGAAGCACCGCATGGAGCTGATGTACCGGGGGCTTCCCGAGGACAGCATCGAGGCCCGGGTCGCCGAGATGCGCGATGCCTCGCAGGACCACGCGGCCCGTGAACTCAAGCTGTTCTTCGTGCTGCACAAGGCCGCCGATGAGCTCGATGTGCAGATCACCGAGGGCGATGTCAATCAGCGGATCGCTCAGATGGCCCACAGCCGGGGCCAGAGGCCCGAGATGCTTCGCCAGCAACTGATCTCGCAGCAGCAGATCGGGACCATTGTTCAGCAGATCCGCGAGCACAAGGCGCTCGATGCGATTCTGGCCAAGTCCGAGATTTCCGAGATGTCCATCGAGGATTTCAACAAGAAGTTCAAGGACGCTGCGGCCGAGGTCGCCGACCACGAGTAATTGAGCCGAGCGGTCGCCTAGGCGACCGTTTACAAGCAATAGAACGCCGGGGTCTTCCGTCAGGAGGCCTCGGCGTTTTCGCTTTCATCGTCAGCGGAATCGTCGTCAGGCAGGATGGGTGCTACGCCAGTGCCGTGAGCAGTGCCGTGAGCTGTGCCGTGCGCGAGCGAGGCGTCGATCGTGCCGCAGTTCGGGCACACCACGCCGTACACGCCGGGAACCTGTTCGGCCAGATCCTGCTCGCAGTGGACGCACACGGGGTTCTCAAGCCTGAGTTTGGAGGCCAAGGAGTTGACGACAACCGCGGCGGCGGCGACGGCTACTCCGACCACCGGCCAAGCCGGCCAGGCCGTCAGCGAGAGCATGGCGATGACCACGAGCGTGAGCCCGAGGACCAGGGCGAGAGCCCTCATTCTGATCCGTCTCATCCATTCCACGCTGCGGGTCCTCCTAAGGCTGGCACCTGGCGGCCAGCCGAACGTTGCTGTCATTGTATCGGCTCGAAGCGGCGGCGCGGGGCCAGTGCTTGTTCGGATATAGTGATTCCATGCGCGTCCTGATGGTGAACTGGGCCAAGATTTGGGATGGACCGACCAACGGCGGGGGGGTCAACGGCTACGCGCAGTCGCTGGCGATCGAACTCATCCGTCTCGGCCATGGGGTCTCGTGGCTCTGTTCGGGAACCAGCTACTCGGCGGTGCAGGCCAAGCCGGGCGAGGATTTGGGTCCTATTCACGCGGTTCGACACCAGGACTGGCTGGGTGTGAAGGTGGTCGAGATCGTCAACAGTCCGGTTCTGGCCCCCTCGGCGTTCCAGAGGGATGATGCCGACGCCGAGATCAGCCAGCCCGAGCTTGAACGAGTGTGCGCCGAGGTCTTCACCTCGCTGAATCCTGATGTGGTTCATTTTCACAACATCGAGGGCCTCTCGGCGGGCTGCATGCGAGTGGCCAGCCAGGGGCTCGGGGAGTGGCGAGGCGCCGCAACGGTCTACAGCCTGCACAACTACCACACGCTAACTCCTGAGGTTTACCTGCCGATCGAGGTCGTGAGCCTCTACGAGCCCGAGCGGGCGGTCATCGATCCTCGAACCGAGCGGCGAAGGCGCGCGGGCGTGGAGCCAGCGTCCGACCCGTCCATTCAGGCCGAGCCAGCGCCGAAACTCGATATCCGGCTTCTGGAGCACGACGCGAAACCCCTGTTCAAGGTCGCGGGCGACGACCCGCGCGGCATGGCGCCCGTTCTCACGGCACCGGTGTCCACCGCGTTCGCCCCGGCCCCTGAAAGCGCCAAGTGGGAGCCGATTACCAACGACCCCCAGGCCGAGATCAACGACGGGTTCGACCAAAGGCGGGAGGCGATGGTGGGGGCGCTCAACACCATCGACCGGGTGCTGGGCGTCTCAGAATTCGTGAGCCGACGCTTTATGGCATCCGGCGTGGAGCCCCCACGCGTGCAGACGCTTCCCATCGGGACGCGGGCTCGGGAGATCTGCGAGCAGCACCCCGAACTGCTCTTCGACCCACCTGCCCGAGTCGGTCCTAGTGGCCTTCGCCGCCCGCTGCGGCTCGTGTTCCTCGGCTACGACCACGCCTACAAGGGCCTGCACGTGCTGGCCGATGCGCTCGAATTGATCGTGCCCGAACTGCTCAGCGAGGTGGATTTGTCGGTCTTCGCCCAAGCGGGTCAGCGGAGCGAGTGGCGGTTCCGCCGACTGGAGCCGAGGCTCGCCAAACTGGCCTACCACCACGGGTACGGGCCGCAGGATCTGCCCTGGATGCTCGGCGGCAAGGACTTGGGCATCGTGCCATCGATCTGGTGGGACAACGGCCCGCAGACGGTCTTCGAGCTTCTGGCCTGCGGCGTGCCCGTGCTCGGGGCTGACCTCGGCGGGATTCCCGATGCGGTGCATCACGAGCACAACGGGCTGCTGTTCAGGGGCAACGACCGCTACGACCTCGCCCGCCAGATCGTGCGGGCGATCCGTGAACCGGGCCTCGTTGAGCGGCTACGGTCAGGGGTTACGCCGCCCAAGTCGATGGCCGAGCACGGCCGGGAGATGGAGATGCTGTTGCAGGACGTCATCCAAGCGCGGGCCGCTCGCGCCCACCAGCGGGTAGGCGCGAGCGGAGCCCGAGTATGAGCGCTCTCGGACCGCAGACCAAGGCCCCCGAGGCGGTCGCCAAATCGAGCGCGACAAGGCCGCCCAACGTGGCGATCCTGATCGTCACGTGGAATCGCTGGGAGATGGCTGCGGCCGTGCTCCGCGCGCTCTCGCAGCAGACCTTCCCGACCGACCGCTTTGATGTGGTCGTGATCGATAACGCCTCGACCGACGGCACGACCGACCAGTTGCGCCAAGCCTTTAGCCCCGAGCGTCTGGTCACCAACCCGACAGCCGATGCCCACCTGCCAGACTTCCGCCTGCCCGATGATCGGGCCGGTAGAAACCGTCTCGGGTTCCGCTCGCTGACGGTCGTGACCAACGCGCACAACCACGGCGGGTGCGGCGGATTCAACACGGGCTTCGCGTTCGTCGACCGAGTGCTTCAGAAAGGCCCGGCCGAGGAACGCCCCGACTATGTGTGGCTGGTGGATGACGACGTGGACCTGCCGGCCGATGCCGCAGCACAGCTCACCTCGGTTGCCGAGAGCGACACGGGCATCGGCATAGTCGGCTCGCGGACGGTCGACATCAACAACCGAGACACAACGATCGAGACGACGGTGTATTTCAACCGCGACTCGGGCCTGATGGGCGACGAACCGGGCGAGTCGCACCCGCTGCGCGAGAGCCACCGTGCCTGGGCCGCCCAGACCGGCGGGGTGCGCGGCCCGCACCGCTACACCGGCACCCGGGAAGTGGATGTGGTGTCGGCTTGCTCGATGCTGGCGCGTTGGAGCGCGGTCGAGAAGGTCGGCTTCTGGGACTGGCGGTACTTCATCTACTGCGATGACGCCGACTGGTGCCTGCGGTTTGCCAAAGAGGGCTACCGCGTGGTGCTCAACCTCGACGCGGTGGTGTTCCACACGCCCTGGCACCACAAGCTGACACCTGCTCGGCTGTACTACGCCCAGCGGAACCTGATCTGGATGATGCAGAAGGTGCTGCCCAAGGGCGAACTCCGCCGGGTCGCAGGCCGACGGATTCTGGGGCTGCTGAAGGACTCGATGGTGGCGATGGTCAACCGGCGAGCTTCGCACGCCGAGGTGATCCGCCGAACGGCTGACGATCTCTGCGTGGGACGGGCGGGCAAGTTGCAGGACCCGAGCCCGCCGTTCGAGCCGCTGATCGAGGGCCTCGCCTCACGCGGGTTGTTGAGCCCCGACAAGCAGATCGCGGTGTTGTGCAATCGGCCCGAGTGTCTGGACTGGAGCCGGCAGCTTCGGCTTGAAATCGACAAGTCGCAGGCGGCCGCTGGCCGATCCGAGCAGCGGCCTCGGTGGCTGGAGATCGTCCGCAACGACATCCCCGATGCCGAGCACGCCTCGGGCGCCGATGACTCGCAGCGGGTGGTGTACTCAGGCCGCAAGCGGAGCAAGCTGCGGCGCCAGCGAGCGCTGCTGGCTGGCGGGCCGCATGCGCTGGTCGTGTACGACAACGACTGCGACTTCCCGCTGCTGCGGTCGGGTCTGAACGTGCAGATCGACCGCCGGCGTGCTGGCGAGTGCCAGATCGAGCCCTTTGGCATCCGCACCCGGCTGGGGTTTGCTGCCCGTTGGACACTCACCGCCCTGCGAACCGCGTGGTACTTGGTGACGCTGCGCCCGTTTGTTCGCACGAGCCGGTACGGCTGAGCCGTTGGGTTGGGTGTTGGGTTGAACACAGAGCGAGACCAGAGGACGAGCCTTTCCGTATGAACGCACCGAGCGATGAGCAAGCAAGCCTGGCCGCCGCGTGGCCTAAGACTGACGCGCCGATGACCGTCGCGCTATTCGGGTGGGCGAGGCTCGCCGCTCAGGCCGCCGAGGGCAGCGGGTACAACCTCGCCGCCTCGGAACTCGCGGCGGGATTGGTACTCAGCGGGCACCGTGTGCACTACCTGCGCTCGGGCATGGACTACACGCTGTACCCGCGCAGCCCGCATGTCAAAAAAATCGAGACATGGCGCGGCGTGATGTGCCACCACCTGTTCAACTCGCCCAACTTATCGCCGGCATCGTCCAATTTTCGCAACATGGCTCAGGAGCGGGGCGACCCAGTGGCGGCGGAACTGATCGTTGGCTGGCTGAAAGAGATCAAGGCCGATGTCGTGCACATCCACTCGCTCGAAGGCTTCGGGCTGGATGTGGTGGCGAAGATCCGTGCTGCGAAAATCCCGGTGGTCATCACGCCTCACAACTACTGGTTCGTCTGCCCTCAAGTGGATCTGCTGCACAAAGAGCGCGATGTGTGCCTCGATTACGAGGGCGGGCAGAAATGCGTGGGTTGCCTTGAGGCGCCGGACCCCAAGACCGCGATTACCAAGCGGGCGACGCAGCAGACCGTGATCCGCACGCTCGGGCCGCAGGCCTACGGCATGCTCGACAAGACGTACCGCACCGCCAAGAAGGTGGTCAAACGGGGCGAAGCCATCGAGCCGCTCGCGGTCTACGAGGACGTTTCCGACAATCCCAACGCGATCAGCCCGGATCCTCAGGCTTGGCGGGGGTTTAGTGTCTCGCCCGAGGACAACGGCGAGAACGAGTTCGGGCTCTGGCTCACCAAGGGAGAGGAGCCGCCCAGGCTGGGACGCGCCCCCTACGACGCCAACGAGCAGATGCTCTCGGCGGGCGATGTACACCTGAAGGTGCTCAATGAGGACTACGGCGGCCGGCGTCGCGCAGGCATCGAGACGCTGAACGCAGCGAGTCTCATCACCCCCCCGAGCCGGTTCATGCTGCGGGTCTACGAGACCATGGGGCTTGAGCCTGAACGGGGGCACCACCTCCGGCTGGGCCTGCCGCACTTCGACCAGATCAATCGCAAGGTCCGCCGATCGCCTTACTACAAGCGTCGGCCATGGAACGCAGAGACTGCGGGCCGGCCGGTGCGGATCGCGTTCTTTGGGACAACCCGGAACAACAAGGGCTTCCGCATATTCGCCGAGGCGATCGAGCTGCTCGAGCAGTCGATCCGCCAGCGCTGCCAGTTTTTGATGCGGGCCGGCGGGTACGACTGGCATTTCCGCAAGATGCTCAGCCGATACCCCGAGGTCAGCTTCGTGGGTGGGTACGACCAGGTCATGCTGGTGGCTTCGGGCGGGGACTACGACGTCGGAGTGCTCAGCCACGTGTGGTTTGAGAATTCACCGCTGGTGCTGCTTGAGCATTTGCACGCGGGTAAATTCGTGATTTCATCTCGGCTTGGTGGTCCGCCAGAATGGGTGGTCGAGCCGGGTGATTCGCCCGAACACCCGCTGGGCAACGGGCTGATGGCCCCGGGTGGCTCGCCCGAAGACCTCGCCGAGGCGATCAGAAAGATCGCGGTCGGCGAGGTCCATCTGCCCTCGGCCAGCGAAGTTCATGCAGTGTCGACGCTGGTAAGCTATCCTGAGCATGTCAGGGAAGCTCAGGGGCTGTATAGTGGCCTGACGCGTGGTCAGGGCGGACCTGAACAGCTCCAAGAAACCTTCTCCGCAGGAAGTGCGTAGACTCAGTTGTCCCACCGCGGTGGGATCCCGCCTGAAACGCTCGCGACGCCCTACCAGGTGCCGAGCGTCCCGTTGAGCCGACGAACGACGTTGGCCGACCCAGCCCAGAGCCAGTATGGAGGCGCTAAGTATGGGGATGTTCCCCCTTCGCACAAGTGGTCTGAACTTGATCCGTACCGCGGGCCAGCCCATGGCGCTCGAGGTCGAGGCTCTTGAGCAGCGCAGGCTGCTTTCGGTGCAGTTTGCACCCACGGAATCGATCACGACCGTCGACAGCGGCGTCAACGTGCTCGCCGCGGACTTCGACCGCGACGGATTCGGCGACATCGCCATCGCGCATAACGACCGCAACGTCGTGACCGTGCTGTTCGGTGATGCGGGCTCGACGTTCCGTCGCCGCACCTCGCTGTTCACGACCGATCGACCAATCGGGATGACGAGTGAGGACTTCAACCAGGACGGGTTCACCGACCTGGCGGTCGTCACTGGAACCGGAGTCGTCAATTCATTCCTCGCCGACGGCGCTGGGCGCATGCGTCGCGCGGGCAACACTGGGTCGGTCGCGATCCCGGTGGACGGGCCGTTCGTCGCTGCGGCTGCGGTTGATGTCGGCCCGGACGGCGATTGGGACATCTTCGGGCTCTCCGAAGTGGGCGTCGGCCTGCTCGCCAACGAAGGCGAGGGCGAGTTTGATGGTGCTCTCAACATCCCCAACCCGGCCAACCCTCCTTTGATCGAGGCCGACTTTGGGGTGCGGTTTGATGGGCTGAACCTCCGCTTGGGTGGGCGCGACTTTGATGTCGTGTACGACCAGGCGATCAACGAGGTCAATATTATCATTGCCACCCAAGACCTCGATCAGCAGGACCGGGGCGTGGTTGCGATCCTGCGAGAAGACTTCCCCGACCCGGTCAACAACCCGATCGGCCCCAACTTTATGCAGGGCTTCTTCGTGTCTTCGTTCGTGGATCTGCCTTGGGCACCCTCCGCGATCGCACAGGGCGATGTCTCCGGCGATGGCCGATACGACATCGTCGTGGTTGCGGAGACCGAGGCCGAGTTCGCGGTGCTCACGGCCGATCGCGGCGGCTTCTCGGTCCAACTCTTCTCGCTCGGTTCGATCAATGGCGGCAACGACATCGAGATCTCCGACCTCGACCGCGACGGCGACCTCGACGTCGTCATCGGTGCAGACGAAGCGATCATTGTCTTCGAGAATCAGGGCTTTGGTCGATTCGCTAACGCCGCTGTCCAGACCCTCACTGTGGATATCGACGACATCGCGCTGATCGATTACGACCGAGACGGGCGCGACGAGATTGTCGGCATTTCCATCAGCGATGACATCCTGATCTTCCAGGACCTCTCGGTGGTGGACGGCATCGTCGAGATCAACGTCACCCCCGGGGCCACCGTTTCTTCGGCGATCCGCGCTGGTGTAAACCCGCAGGTGACCGTCCGCAACACGGCTGGCAATCCGCTTGCGTTCATCGGCAACCAGTTCGCCGGCTTCCAGGTCGCCGACGTCCGCGCCGAGACCACCGGCGGTGCTATCTCTGCCGATGCCAAGTCGTTCGTTGACATCAAGGACGGCCGAGGCTACGCCGTCGCCCCGTCGGCAACCGGGCTCATCCTCTACCGTGATAACGGCAGCTTCTTCACGCAGCGGAACCTCGCCGACGAGACCCGCGTGGGCGGCACGTTCACCGACGTCGTGCCGGTGGTCGGAGTGGACGGGTTGGCCCGCTTGTTCGCGTTCCGCGCCAACGGCGACATCATCCTCTTTGAGCAGAACGGCACGTCCGACGACCTCGGTGAGTTCTTCTGGTTCGCCCGCAACCTCTCGACCAACGACCTGACCGAATCCGAATTCGGCACGCCGAACTTTGCAAGTCCGATCGTCAGCTACGTCACGCCCTGGAACTCGATCCACATCGCTGGCCTCGATGCCGACGGGCGAATCTTCACGGTCTGGACATCCGGTGCACTCGGCGGCACGTTCACATCCAACGATCTCACAGCGGTCAGCTCAGCTCCCGCGATCGTGGGCAACCTTGCGGTCTTCGTTCAGCCTTGGGGAGCCGTCAACCTAGCGGGTACTGATACCAATGGCGACCTGATCGTCACGTGGTGGCGACCCGGGTTCGGTGGCATGTGGCGCAACGACAACCTGAGCACCGTGCTGGGCGACACCGCACCGTCGCTCGTCGGCTCCACCCTCACCGCGTTCGTCACGCCGTGGTCCGGGCAGAACATCGTCGGGCTTGACGGCTCGGGCGATCTGATCACCGTGTGGTGGTCGCCGGCTTCCAACGCCTGGGTTTCAACCAACCTGACCGATGTCACGCCCGATGCGGTGTCACTCTCGATCGGACCGCTCGCCGCAGAGGCTGGCCGTGACGGCACGATCTACATCTTCGGCACCGCCATCGAGGGCGACGTCACTTCCTACGCGTTCTCAGCGTCCACCTTCTGGCGTACGTTCAACCTCAGCGAGACCGCCGTCGCCCGCTGATTGGCCGGTACTTCTCAGGCACGCCCCCTCAACCCTCGCTCATGCGGGGGTTGTTTTTTCAAAGCACGGATCACGCAAAAAAGCACGCCCTGTCTGGGCGTGCGTGGGTGCTGAATCGTGTTGTTGGTCGCTGGCTTAGCTGTTCCACTCGCTCAGTGCCGGACCGGTGTATTCCGAGACCGGACGGATCAGGCGGTTGTGGGCGTGCTGCTCCATGACGTGGGCAGCCCAGCCGGTGATGCGTGACGCGACGAAGATCGGTGTGTACTGCGGCACGGGGATGTCCATCGTGAAATACGTCATGCCGCAGGGGAAGTCCACGTTGGGGTGGATCTGCTTGTCGTCGAGCATGATCTTCTGGACTCGCTCGCCGAGGTCAAACAGTTCCACCCACTCGGGGCCTTTTTGCTCGGCGAGTTCGCGCCCCAGCGCGTGCAGGATGCCCGCCCGGTGGTCGCCGTTCTTGTAGACCCGGTGCCCGAAGCCCATCAGCTTGCGTTTCTCGGCGAACGCCTGATGCATCCAGTCCTCGACCGAGGTGCCGGCCTTGTGCGCGACCGTGATTTCCTTGAGCATGTCCATCGCGGCTTCGTTGGCTCCGCCGTGCAGCGGCCCCTTGAGTGCCCCGATTGCGCCGGTCACCGCGCTGTGCAGGTCGCTGAGCGTCGCGCAGATGACGCGGGCGCTGAACGTGCTCGCGTTGTAGTCGTGCTCGGCGTAGAGAATCAGGCTCACATCCATCACGCGGGCGGCCTTGGCGGTGGGCTTGACGCCGGTCATCATCCAGAGCAGGTTGGCCGCGTGGCTCAGCGAGGCATCGGGCGCGACGGCGGCCTTGCCCTCCAGAGCGTTCTGCATGTGCCCGATCACGGTCGGAATCTGGGCCGTGAGCCGCTTGGCCTTGGCCCGCTCGGCCTCGGGGCTGTTGTCCTGGCACTGCGGGTCGAGGTTGCCGAGCATGCTCACGGCGGTGCGAAGGATGTCCATCGGCACGGCTGAACCGCTCTTGAGCATCGGGGGCGTGAGCTTCAGGAAGTCGCAGACCTCCTTGGGCAGCGAGCGGTTGGCCTTCAGCTCGCTGTCGAACGCCTTGAGTTCCGCCGCCGACGGCTTGTGGCCCACCAGCAGCAGGAACGCGACCTCCTCGAACGTCGCGTTGCGGGCAAGGTCGTCGATCTCGTACCCGCGGTAGATCAGGGCACCCTGCTCGACCGAGCAGATATCCGTGCTGCCAGCGATCACGCCTTCGAGCCCGGCCTTGGTGTTTGCGGCTGACATGGGGGAGCCTCCTCTATCGTCGGGTGGGTGCTTCAGAGTCGTTGCGAAGATGGTAGGAGGCCAGCGATGATCGCTTCTCGCACGCCCGCGCATAGACTCGTGGCCCCGCCCCGAGCCGCCCTGACCGGCGGCGATCGGCGTTTGATGCGGGGCCAGCCACTTGGAAGCGATCCCCGATGCTCAAACGCACCCACACCTGCGGCCAGCTCCGCAGCCAGCACGTTGGCCAAGAAGTCGTCCTCACCGGATGGGTCAACGCCTTCCGAGACCACGGCCAGGGGCTTGTCTTTATTGACGTCCGCGACCGCGACGGGCTTACCCAGTTCGTCTTCGAGAAGGACAGCATCTCGGGCGCTTTGGTGGAGGCCGCCTCCAAGCTCCGCGGCGAGGACGTGATCGCCGCCAAGGGAACCGTTCGCGTGCGCGCAGGCGGGGGCAACCCCAAGCTGGCGACCGGCGAGATCGAGGTCGTGGTCAGCGAGCTTGAGGTCGTGGCCAAGTCCGATGTTCCGCCGTTCTCACCGAGCGATGAGGACAACCTGCCGGGCGAGGAGCTTCGCCTCAAGCACCGCTACCTCGACCTGCGCCGGCCCAAGATGCAGAACTTCCTGCGCACGCGCCACCGCATCGCCAAGATCGCGCGCGACTACTTCGACGAGCAGGGCTTCATCGAGGTCGAGACGCCCTACCTGTGCCGATCAACGCCCGAGGGCGCGCGCGACTTTGTCGTGCCCAGCCGGGTGCAGCCGGGCCAGTGGTACGCGCTGCCGCAGAGCCCGCAGATCTTCAAGCAGATCCTGATGATCGCCGGCGCCGAGCGGTACATGCAGATCTGCCGATGCTTCCGCGATGAGGACCCCCGCGCCGACCGCCAGGCCGAGTTCAGCCAGATCGATCTCGAGATGAGCTTCGTCGATCGCGACGATGTGATCTCGATGATGGAGGGCTTTGCGCGCACGCTTTGGGACAAGGTCCTGGGCGTCAGCGTGCCCACGCTCGACCGCGTGACCTACCGCGAGTGCATGGACCGCTACGGCATCGACCGGCCCGACCGCCGGTTCGGGCTGGAGTTAATCGATGTGAGCGATCTCGCCGCCAAGACCGAGTTCAAGGTCTTTACCGATGCGCTCGCCAAACGCCGGGGCGTGGTTAAAGCCATCCGCGTGCCGCAGGGCACCACCAAGCTCACACGCAAGATCACCGACGGCTATTCCGAGTTCGTCAAGCAGTTCGGCGCGGGCGGCATTCCGACTACCAAGGTCGCCCAGGCCGATGGCAAGCTCACGCTCGAAGCGGGCATCGCCAAGTTCGTCGGACCGATCGCGGACGACCTGACCGTGCGCCTCGGGTGCGAGGCCGGCGACCAGATTCTGTTCGGCGCGGACGCTTACGCGGTCTGCACCAAAGCGCTAGGTGAACTCCGCCTCAAGCTGGGCGCGGACCTCGGGCTGATCGACGAATCCAAGTGGGACTTCCTGTGGGTCATCGACTTCCCGATGTTCGAGCACGACGAAGCCACCGACCGTTACTACAGCCTGCACCACCCGTTCACCGCGCCCAACCCCGATCAACTCGAAGCGTTTCTTGCGGCCAAGGACGACGACGTGGACGCGATCGAGGGCATCGTCTCGGCGGGCTACGACCTCGTGTGCAACGGGTCGGAAGTCGGCGGCGGGTCGATCCGTATCCACCAGCGCGATGTGCAGGCCCGCGTGTTCAAATTGCTAGGCATGAGCGAGACCGAGGCCAAGGACAAGTTCAGCTTCCTGCTGGATGCGCTCCGCTTCGGCGCCCCGCCGCACGGCGGGGTCGCGTTCGGCCTTGACCGCCTCGTCATGCAGCTCACCGGCACCGACAACATCCGTGACGTGATCGCGTTCCCCAAGACGCTCAACGGCGCGGACCTCATGAGCCAGGCCCCCAACGCGGTCTCGGACGAACAACTCGCCGAGCTGAACGTCAAGAGCACGTGGGTGCCCAAGGAAGGCTGAGGGCTAGTCGGCGGGGAAGAAGGGCGAGGGGTCGACCCACTGGGTGACCTCATGGCCGTCAATCAGGGCGTGCATGGTTTCCAAGAGGCCGTTTGGTATTGAGCCTTCCCGGAGCACGGCCTTGGTTTGCTGAGTCGAGAGCTCCGCACAAACCCAGCGGTCTCTTGTGTGTCCTGGCCAGAACGAATCCTGGTCGTTACGCCCGTAGAGATACAACCCGATCGCAAGCCCCTCGTCCGAAGCATAGAGAATCGATGCCAGGCGGTGAGGCTCATGACTCCGGTCTGACTTCGCCGCCCCTCTTGTGCCAAGCGTTCGCTGCCATCCCTGCTGTGGCTCCAATCCGTAACTCGGATGCAAATCGAACACACGGCCCGGCATGACCGCCTCGAACCGTAGGATCGGGAGCGTGCGTGTCACGACCTGCTGCGCGGTCCACGCGGCGCAGATAACGAGCGGCAGGACCACCAGATACCACCGCGCCTTGCGAATCGCACCCACCCATCGGGCGGGTGAAGACAGAGCGATCGATGACTCGATGGGCTCTGTACCACACTCGGGACACCGTTGCAGTTTGTTGTCGCTGAGGTCGTACAGGCACGCGGGGCAGGCGTCCGGTGTCCATGGCCGGGGTTTACCGACGAGCCGCCTGATGATCAACGCCAGAAAGCAAGCTACCAGCCAGATCAAACCCCCAATCACGAGTGGGCCTACCAACGAAATCACGAGTTGATCGGTATCTCTCAGACTGGTTCCGCCGTCATCACCCGCAAGCGGGACCGTCCAGCCGAACATGAAAGCGACCGCGACCATGCACACTGTGAGCAAGACCAACAGTGCAGTAAGGTGCTCGATGGTAAGCGAGAGCAAGAACACCCAGAACGCGTACATGAACATGGGTAGGCCAAACACGGTCAGCGCGATCGCAGCCGGCGGCATAGGCCACAAGGCGATGAAGACTCTCAAGATGACCGAATGCACCAACGCTGCGGCAAGGCCTACGCCGATTGATGTTGTCAGCAGCCCTGCCGTCCCAATGTTCGGGACGCAAACTTGCTTCATAGGTTGAATCTCAAGCTACTGAGTGGCCCGGCTCTCCGCGAACGTTGACAGAATCTCGTTGCCCTTCTCCCAAGGTTTGCCGCGGGTTTCGGTGCAGTAGACCGATGCATCTTGTGCGCTCAGGCCCTCGTGGTCGATGCGGCGCATGGCCCAGGCGTAGGTAGCGCGTCCGCCGCTGGCGCAGTGCAGCAGCACGGGGCCGGTTGCTTCGTCGAGCGCCGCGGCCATCGGGTCGTAGGTGGCCTCGCCCATGGTCGAGCCGCTGGTGGACACGTGGACGTACTTGAGGCCCCGGGCCTCGATGCTCGATTGGTAGCCGGGGAAGGCGGCCATTTCCTCGTCCGTGCGCAGATTGATGACGGTGGTCCCGCCGCGCGCAGCGAAGATGTCGAGGGCCTCATCGCTGGGCATGCCCGCGAGGATGACATCGGGGTTGTTGGACTGGCGGAAGGTCTCCCAGCCGTAGCGTGGCGGGGGCTCATTGGCGGTGGCCTGGGACGATGCGCCGCCGGACGAACCGGCTTGCTGCGTGGCGCAGCCGGTGAGAGCGAGCGAGGCAGCCGACAAAGCGAGGAGAGCAAGCGTGAACGGTGAGAAGGTTGGTTTCATGCTGACAGCATACCGGCCCGGCTAAAGTGTTCCATGCCAAACCCTTCGCACTCGCAAAGCCCGTCCAACGCAGGCACCAGGCTCCGCAAGCTGATGGACGCTGGCTGCGTGGCAGCCCCCGGAGCGTTCAACGGCCTTGTGGCGCGGGCGGTCAAGGACGCGGGCTTTGATGCGGCGTACGTCTCTGGCGGGGCGGCCAGCGCGGCCTCGGGCGTGCCGGATGTGGGCCTGCTCTCGCTCGAAGCGTTTGTGCGCACGATTCGCGAGGTGGTGGTTTCGAGCGGCCTGCCCGTGCTCGCCGACGCGGACACGGGCTTCGGCGAGGCCGAGATGGTTCGGCGAACGGTGTTCGAGTACCACCACGCGGGCGCAGCGGGGCTGCATCTTGAAGATCAGCAATTCCCCAAGCGGTGTGGGCACCTCGACGGCAAAGTTCTCGTGCCGACCGAGCACATGACGGAGAAAGTCGCGTGGGCGGCCAAGGCTGCGAGTGATTGCTCGGGCGGGTCGTTCGTGGTGTGCGCACGCACGGACGCTGCGGGCGTGGAAGGCTTTGATGCAGCGGTGGAGCGTGCAAAGGCGTACGTGGAGGCCGGGGCGGGCATGATCTTCCCCGAGGGCCTCCAGAGCCGAGCCGATTTCGCGCGGTTTGCTGAGGCGATGCGGGCGCTGGGCGATGAGGCGCCGTACTTGCTCGCGAACATGACCGAGTTCGGCAAGACGCCGATGCTGCCGCTGAGTGAGTTTGCGCAGATGGGTTACCACATCGTGATTTTCCCGGTCACGACGCTGCGGTCGGCGATGGGCGCGGTCGTGCGCACGCTGGCAACGCTCAGGGAGCAGGGCACGGTCGAGCCCGAGCTTGGCCCGATGCAGGACCGCGATTCGCTGTACGCGATGCTCGGCTACGAGCCCGGCACGCCCTGGGAGTTCGGCGACTGAGCGATCAGTCGGTACCGCCCGGGCCTTCGAGGCGTTGGCGCACGACGTTCTGGTACGCGAAAAAGACCATCGCCAGAGGGGCGAACGCCTTCTCGCCGGTGGCGGCTGCAACACCTTCGAGCGAGATGTACTCGCCGGCTTTGATCTCGGTGACGAGGTCGTCGAAGGCGTTGGACATGACGCGCATGACCTGCGCCCAGATGATGAGTTCATCGCGCGTTTTGGGCAGGTACTTGCTGACGACGGGCAGGTTGGTGGGCAGCACCAAGTGCCAGGTGCCGTCACGGGCGTCCTCCTGCACGACCAGCCCGACGGGCGGGAGGATGGGCTTGCCGTCCCACATGACCGCCTGGGCACCGTCGTAGATGTACTGGGTGGTGAGGCGTTCTTTGCTGTCTCGGGCCCAGCCGTAGGGATCGGCAAGGAGGGCTTGGATGAGCGCGTTCATGCGGTCGTCGCTGGCGGCGTCATCTCCCCGGCGTTTGCCGCGACCGGTGAGGGCCTGCTGAATGTTGTTGACGGCGTCGCCTCGCATGGCGGCGGCCTCGGCATCGGCCCGGAGTTCGGCGATCTCTTGCGGGAAGGCTTCTTCGATCGATGTCGCGAGGTTCTGGAGCGCCTGGAACATGCGGCCGGCTTCTTGATAGACGATCCGGTTGTTGTCCGTGGGCTCGGGCAGCAGCTCGACGAGGCGCTCGGCGTTTCCGTCTTCGAGCATCTGGCGGGCGGAATCGAAGAGCTCATCAGGCGAGTCCCGGCTGTAGACCTTCTCGGAATCTGAGCAGGCCGATAGGGCCAGCAGAAGTGGCAGCAAGGCCAGACAGCCTGCGAGTAAGGAGAGCCGGGTGGGAGGGGTCTGGTTGGGCATACCGGACTGTAGCGGCGAGCGAGCGTTCCGCTGCGACCCACAAGCCGCCAGAGCGAAGCTCAGTGGGCAGTCCGACTACACTCTTGGCCCGGCTTGGACGATCAAACCGGGGTCGACGCGGCGCGGGACGCGGGTGTTTTCGGACGTTGCGAGGGCTGGCTGCCCGATCGGCCAAGCCGAACCCTTGTCGCAGAAGGCCAGTACGGGAAGCAGACGTAGGCATGAGCGAATCCGATCAAAGCACGAATTTGAAGAGCGACGCACCCCTCGCGCAAGCGCTCGATCGGTGCGCGCCGTTTCCGTACAGCAAAGACGAATATGTTCGGCGGCTGCTCTGGGAGGTAGTCAGGCGGACGGTGTACGGGCTGGCCCCGGGGCGGCTGGTCGGCTGGCGGCGGTTCTGGCTCAAGGCATTCGGCGCCCAGCTCGCGCCCACGGTGAACATCCGGCCGGGCGTGGTCATCCGGCACCCGTGGCTGCTGGAAATGGGCGCGTACTCGGCATTGGGCGACCATGTGACGGTGTACAACCTCGGCCCGATCACGATCGGGGCGCACACGGTGGTGAGCCAGAACGCGCACCTCTGCAACGGCACGCACGACTACAAGGATCCGACGCTTCCGTTGCTCAGACCCACGATGACGATCGGCTCTGGCGTGTGGATTTGCGCCGATGCGTTTGTAGGGCCGGGGGTGACGATCGGGGACAACACGATCGTCGGCGCCCGAGCAGCGGTGATGCGGAGTTTGCCGGCAGGAGTCATCGCGTCGGGTAACCCTGCGTCGGTGGTTCGTGAGCGGCCGATGCCGGCTCGGCCCGAATCGACCCCAGCTACGAGTACCAAGACCAAAGCGAACGGGAGTGCTGCTTGATGCCGCTGCAATCTGGAGACACACAGCCGCCGGTGCTGAACGCGGAGCACGCCGAGGCGTTCGCGGGCTCGACGTGCCTGATTACGGGCGGCGCAGGGTTCATCGGCTCGCATCTGGCCGAGGGTTTGCTCGCCAACGGTGCATCGGTGGTGGTTCTTGACGATCTCAGTGGGGGGCATCGCGAGAATCTGCCGCAGGGCGCAAGGCTCATCGAGGCTTCGATACTCGACGATGCCGCGTTGCGAGATGCCATGACCGGCTGCCGATTCGTGTTTCACCAAGCCGCGATGGTCAGCGTTCCCGAGAGCGTGGACAAGCCCCGCGAGTGCGTGGAGTTGAATGTCGAAGGCACTCGGCGCGTGTTGCAGGCGGCGCACGAGCTAGGCGTAAAGCGTGTCATGTTCGCGGCATCTGCTGCGGCGTATGGAGGCGATCCGACCCTGCCGAGCCGGGAGACGCACGCCCCGGACCCTTGGAGCCCGTACGCGGCGACTAAGATCACGGGCGAACTCTTGCTGCGGACTTGGAGCATGTGCTACGGGCTGAGCACGGTGAGCCTGCGGTACTTCAACATCTACGGTCCGCGGCAGGATCCAAAGAGCGCCTATGCGGCTGTCATCACCGCGTTCATGGACAGGGTCGCCCGAGACGACGTGCCGACGATCTTGGGTGACGGGCTGCAAACTCGGGACTTTACTTTCGTACGAGACGTGGTCCGTGCCAACCTGCTCGCTGCTTCAAGCCCGAAGGATCTCAAAGGGGAAGTTTTCAACATTGGCACGGGATCGGCCTCTACGTTGCTCGATGTGCTCGCGGCAATCGCGGCCGCGGCGGGGCGTGAGATCGAGCCCGGGTTTGCAGAACCGCGAGCGGGCGATGTGCGGCACTCGCGAGCAGACATCGCGCGCGCACGCGAAGTGCTTGGGTATGAGCCGATGACCTCGCTTGAAGCGGGCTTAGCCATGACATACGAGAGCTTCCTGCGAGGCACGAGCGGCCGGCAAGAGGGGGCCGCGTGACCAACGACGAACCATCGCGCCAACTCGTTCCCCCCAGCGTTCTTGTTCTCACGAAGAACGAGGAGGTCAACATCGCGCGTTGCCTGGATGCGCTCCAGTTCTCGGACGACATTGTGGTACTCGATAGCTTTTCCAGAGACCGCACGGTCGAAATCGCGCAGCAGTACAAAAACGTCCGAGTCATGCAGCGCGTGTTCGACACCGAGACCAGCCAGCGTAACCACGGACTGCACGAGATCGAGTATCGCCACCCGTGGGTGTATATCTGCGACGCCGACGAGCGGGTCACGTCTGAGCTTGCTCAGGAACTGACCAGCGTGATCGGGCGCGAACCCGAAGAAGTTGCGTTCCGGGTCAGGTACCGCAACATGTTCATGGGCCGATGGATCCGTCACGGCGGCATGTTCGACACCAGGGTGATTCGATTCGTTCGACCCAAGTCCGTCCGATACGAGGATCGCGCCATCAACGTGCATCCGATCGTGGACGGACCGATCGGCGAACTGACCGAGCCGTTCATCCACTACAGCTTCAACAAGGGTCTCGACCCGTGGTTCCGCAAGCACAACGGCTACTCCACCGGCGAGGCTGCGGAAGCGACGCAAGTGCTCGAGGGCTCGAACGTATGGGCTGAGTTTTCGCGCATGTTTCGTGGCGACTCGGCCAAAGAACGCCGGCGTGGGTTCAAGAACCTGAGCTTCTTTATTCCGTTTCGCGGGCCAGCGCGTTTTGTCTATATGACAGTGCTGAAGCGCGGCGCCTTCGACGGCAGTCCGGGCATGGCGTACGCTGCGATGGTGTCGATGTACGAACACTGGATTGAGGCCAAGCTCAAGTCGCACCGCCAGCGGTGGGGTGACAAGTCGCGTGCGACCGCCACCAAGGCGCTGGGGAGGCCCTGGCGTTGAGCAAACTTGTCACATTGCTATGGAACGACGGCATCGACGACGCGAGCATGATCGCGGCTGCGAAGGATGCCCTTCTGCACGGGGCGTGTGTCTTCGTGCGAGTTGCAAGCGAACCTGTCCCTGAGGCCCTGCCCGACGGTGTGCAGACTATCGCGATGGATACTGGCCGGGCGGGCAGGCCGAAATGGGCGGTGCTCGGAGACAAGCTTCGCGAAGCTATGGGCCAGGACGGATGTGTGCTGGTGCTAGCCGGAAGCGAGCGACCAACCCGTGAACTCGTGGATGCAGTCGTGGCATGCAAATCAGCTTCAGAAGTTCAGTTGCGTGAAGTATTCAGAGGAAAGCTGCTCCATTCGGCGGTCGCAGGCCCGCAAAGCGAAGTCCGCGCAGCCCCGCTCGCGACGGTCGAGTTTCGGTCAGCGTCATTTGGACCTGAGATTGGCGCTGAGGGCGTGACGAGCAAGCTGCCCGGTCGAGTGCTCAAGGCCGAGGACCGGAGCATCGACACGATGCTCGATCATCTCGTCGCGCGGGCTCGTCATGCGAGCCTTGTCACACCTACACCCCAGTGGGCGGTCAGGCCCTCGTACCCCTTCGCTGCCACGATCTCATTCCTTTGGCGATACGTCTGCCGTGGTGGGTTCATCGATGGCGTGAGTGGCTACCACCGCGCGGTGCTCGAATCCAACCTGCGCTTCATGGCGTGGACCCTCGTGGGCGAGCAGATGAGGGCGTTCGAGCACGAGCCGGGCCTCGAATGGGCGAGTGAAGCACGCGGCTACTTCCCGGTTTCGTGCGTCATTCTCACCAAGGACGAGGAAGTCAATATCGAGGCGTGCCTCGATTCACTCTCGTTCAGCGACGACATCGTGGTGTACGACTCGAAATCGACCGATCGCACGGTCGAACTGGCCGAGGCGCGGCGGCACGTGCGTGTGGTGTCCCGCCAGTTTGACAACTGGTCGAGCCACCAGAATTGGGGCGTGCAGAACATCGAGTTCAAGCACCCCTGGGTGCTGTATGTTGATGCCGACGAGCTAGTCCCGCCGGAGCTCGCTGCCGAGATCATGCGACTCGCGGACCCGGCAAGCCCCAACTCGGCATTCCGCATGCGTCGCAAAGACATGTTCCTAGGGCGATGGATCAAGCGGGCCTCGCTGTACCCGACTTGGCTCGTCAGGCTCTTTCGGCCGGAGAAAATCAGCTACAAGCGGCTGGTCAATCCTGTGGCGGAAGTCGACGGCCCTGTTTCTAATCTTGAAGGCCATCTGATCCACTACCCGTTCTCCAAAGGGGTGCGGCAGTGGGTCGAGCGGCACAACAGCTACTCCAGCTTTGAGGCAATGGAAGTGCTCAAGGTCATCGACGGCAGTCGCAAGCCGGTGCGGGGAATCTTGAGCCAAGACCCAAACACACGGCGTGCGGCCCTGAAGGATCTGTTCTATCGCATGCCGCTGAGGCCGCACATCAAGTACCTGTACTACGTGGTAGCTCGGCGGGCATTTCTTGATCTGGCTCCGGGCTGGATCTACGCCAGGCTTCAGTATCTGTACGAGTACATGATCACGATCAAGGTCAAGGAAGAGCTGATCCGACGCCGTGAAATGGGACAGGAACGCGCTGTCGAGAGCTCGCCCAACGCGAAGGGTTGAGACACGCGCTGTCTTGCTAGTCGGATAGCAGCCCAGCCCTTATAAGGACTTCTTGGCAGGTTCCCCAGCGGTGCTCACGAAGCAGGCGTTGCAACTTTGCCTTGGTCGTCGATGTTCCCACATAGCACTTGAACCTGCGATGCGGCGGCATGGGTACCTTCGGACAGTCGGGCGCAAAGTCACGCGGGTGCAGGTAGACCACGGTCGGCCGGTTGTGCGACACCTCGTGCTGAACACCCTGCTCGATCAGGGCGCCGGGCAGCAGCCGCATGTATCCACCGCCCGAGTAGCACATGCGTTTGCGCAACGGCCCGATGCCGACGGGCGCTAGGCTCATGGGAAGCTCAGGCATCTTGCTCCCGGCAGGAGTGGTCACAACGTGCGCGCCGGGCTGGCAGGCGTATCCGCCGTGGCCGCGTGCTCCGGGGAAGAGGCTCGCGTCGTATTCGATGCCGCACTCCAGAAGCACATCAAACGCCCACTCGGCGCCCTGGGTGATCGAGAACGAGGGCGCACGGAATCCGCGAATCTGCGCATCGGGGGCCGCGTCGCGAATCGCACGGATCGAATGCTCGACGTCCTCGCGGAACGTCTCGGGCGTGAGCTCGTAGACCTTGCGGTGCCAGAATGAGTGCGTGGCCAGCTCGTGGCCGGCGTCCGCGATTCGGCGGACCAGCGCAGGGTGCCTCTCGGCGATCCAGCCGAGCATGAAGAACGTAGCCCTCGTATCCGCTTTGGCGCAGAGTTCGAGGATCAGATCGGTGTAGCGTTCGACAAGCGACGACCGCTCGCTGAGCAGGGGCCACTGGGCCGGGTCCTCGACGGCCTTGACCTCGACGATGTGGAACCAGTCTTCGATGTCGAATGACAGCGCATGAAGCATCTGATCCGACTGTTGCATACTGCTTTCAAACAAAGCGGTGCCCGCCGGCTTTGAAGCGATTGACATCATCTTTTGTCGGCATAGAGAAATGGCTCTGCTCTTCCTGCGGGTTAGCTGCGAGCGTCAGAGGGCCGTACTCGATTTTACGCACGCATTCAAGGATCGCCTCGGCAGCGAGGTCCTTGGAGCGCGCCATGACGTTCTCGAGCGTGTCATGCGGCCAGATGGCGTACTCGCGCTGCACCACAATCGGGCCGTTATCAAGCTTGCGGTCGACATAATGAACGCTCACGCCGCCCCGTGGCTCATTGTTGGCGAGCGTCCAGAAGCTTGGCATGAGCCCTCGATACTTGGGCAGCATGGCGCCGTGGCAGTTGACGATGCCGTAGGGGGTCTGCGCGCGGAGCGCTTTCTTGTAGAGCTGGGTTCCGCTGATCGAGACGATGAACTCGACGCCCTTGCCGCGGAGCATGGAGAGGAATTCCTCCGAGTTCACATCCGCAGCGCCCTGCACGGGCACGTTGTACTTCTTGGCAACCGCCGCCACCGAGTGGCAGATGCGGGTCGAGCCCATGATGTCGTTGACCAGTTTGGACTGCACCTTCTTGAGCACGAAATTACGGAACTTCCACTGGAAGTACACCGGGCCGTACATCTTGAGCAGGTCCATCGCGGTCTGCACGACGGTGCGTTTGCCCTGTGCGACGGACTGCACGTTGATGCCGACGGTCGAACCCGCGTGCTCGCGCAGGTACTTGTCAAGAACCTTGGGCAAGTAGAACGGCTCGTTCTGAATAAACACGTACTTGGTGAGCGGGCGACCGGGCGGCTGTGTGTTTACCGCTTCGAGCTTGTCGAGTTCGCTCTGCGGGAGCTGCACGGGCGGCAGGAACGCTGGAGAGTCATCTTGGCCGCGATGCGCCGTCGGTTGGGTTGTGGGCTCGGCCGTTTGCATTCGCAGGGCTCCGTGGTGCGGGGATGAACATGGCTCAGGCGGGGGTTTTCAAGGAGAGCACCGAACAGGACGTGTCGCGCATGATCTTCTCAGCGGTCGTGCCTAAGAGCATGTAAGCAAGGCCGGTCCGGCTGGTCGTGCCGGTCACGACCAGGTCTGTTTCGGATTCAGACGCATAGCGGACGATGGCGGTCCCCGGGTCGATCGCCTGGAGCAGCTTGAGAGGCGGAGCCTGGCTCGCCAGAACCTGCGATGTCACCGAGCGGTACTGCCGTTGCAGCGACGCCTGGTATTCGTCCGTAAGTTCGAGCGCGTTGGACGGCACCCCTGTGCCGAACCGGGCACGTTCCCAGGGCACTTCGAAGCAATGGAGCGCGGTTGTCTCAGCACCATCGGTAGCAGCCATGCCGACGGCAAGTTGGAGCACGCTCTGCGTCGAATCGGAAAGATCAACACACGCGAGAACGCGCTTGAACGGCGCGGTATGTTCCGGGGGCACGAGCAGCACCCGCGAGGGTCCACGCCGCACGCACCGTGATGAAACCGTGCCCCATCGCTTGCCGTGTTCACCGGTAGCGCCGATGACCAAAAGGTCGGCTTCAGTGCTCTTGGCGACGGCCTCGATCTCCGCGAGCGGTCGGCCAAACCGCACGATCGACAGCCCCCTGGCACCGATCTCTTGCAACTGGTTGTCCATGTACGCCAGCGCTTGCTCAGTGACGCCGGCATCGAGGTCAGGCCCGCTGTCCGGCGGGTTGGTGCCGGGCACGTTCGACCCCCCCTTGGGCACGATGTGCAGGTAGTGCAGGGTCGCTCCGTGCTGGCTCGCCAGACGACTGCCCTGGATCAGTGCCGCTTTGGAGCCGGGCGAGAAATCGGTCGCAACGATGATGTTTTTGAAGGCTTCCATGATGCGATCTCCTATTCAGAGCCGCGACTTGCTTTCGCCCACCATGGACGGTTCAACTGGCGGCTGATTCGCCGGAGATATTGTATCGGTGTTTGGGCTATCTTTCCCCTCACAGACCGCTTCCAGCAGCCGCTGCCACTGCCTGCACGCCGCATCTGTGCTGTAAGCGGTATCGAGCGCTCGCCTTGCGTTGGCGCCCAGTCGAAGAGCTCGCTCAGGATCGTCGGCCAGGCCTTTGATGAACGCTGCGAGCGCGTCGCTTTCGCCCTGGCGAACTGTTGTTCCCGCGTCGTTCTCCGCAAGCACCCGGCTCAGCTCGCTGGTGGGGTGTCCGATGAACGCGCAGGGTCTTGCAGCCGCCATGATGCCGAACAGCTTGCAAGGCACCATGATGCCCTCGACGCCCTCCAGCAGCGAAGCCAGGTGCAAGTCGGCGCACGAGAGTGAATCGCTCAATCGCTCTCTGGGCTGGTACGGCGCGAGCACGCAGTTGGTCAGCTTGTGCTCATGGACGAACGCTTCAACGGTGGTCTTTTTCTTGCCGCCTCCTGCGAAAACGAAGCGGACACGGTCCGCCCACTCGGGATCTTCGTGGAGGCTCTTGGCGGCCTCGAGCATGGTCTCGACATCGTGCCCCAGGCCGAAGTTACCCGAGTACATCACGACGAAGCGGTCTCCGAGCTGCCACTCCTTTCGGTACGGGTTGTCGAGCCTGGCGGGCGGCGGGGCGTCCGCGCTATCGCGTTGGCCCGGCCATACGCCAATGTGGACAACACGGTCGGCGGGCGCCCCCTTATCGAGAACTCGCTGCTGCATGCACCGACCGAGCACCACGGTGCGGTCGGCTCGCTTGAGGCAGAACCGGTTGATGGCCTCGAAGAGCCGGGTCGTGATGCTATCGGGTTTCATCACGCCGCAGGCGACCGGCAGATCCGGGTACAGGTCCATCACCCAATACACGAAGCGCGAGCCGCGCAAGAGCCGCAGCGACCAGCCGGCCAGCGCGATGAACGGCGGGGTGGTGAAGCACACCACGACATCGGGCTTGGGTACCGCGAACGCTTTGAGCAAGGCGAAGAGATAGAACAGCCCGAAGTCGGCGACCCGAGCCAAGATGGAAGCCTTGCCGAAGATCGATCGGCCCACGCGGTGGACCTGCACGCCCTCGATGGTCTCGCGGGCGGGCAGCGCCGCGCCTTTGGAGCCGTACAGCGCCCGGCTGGCGATCACGTGGACCTCGTGGCCCTCGCGGACGAGGTGCCTGGCCAAGTCGTCGGCGTGCTGAGCCGTCGCCGCCGGGTCGGGGTGGTACACCTGATTGAGCAGCAGAACTCGCATGCGTGCAGCGGATTCCTTGCCCGCCAGTGCGGGCCAGTGCGGGCCAAAAAACGCGTCGGATGGTGCCCCTACCCATCGGTTCAAGGGGGCTCAAGCTGTAGCGTAGGGGCGTGCTCAATGGGTTTGTGCAGCGGTCCGGTGTGTGTTATTCCTACGCTCGCCGGGCTAGTGTGGGTCATGCGAATTCTGCTCAATGGCAAGCCCCACGACGCACCCGACAATGCCACGATCGCGGTGCTGCTGGCCGAATTGGGGGTCTCCGGCAGGCCCTGTGCCGCCGAGGTCAACCGTGAGGTCGTGCCCCGGCGGGAGCACGAGAGCCGCCAGCTCGTCGAGGGCGACATCGTGGAAGTCGTCACGCTCGTGGGCGGGGGCTGAAGGGGGCTGGCCCAGCCGAGCCCGCGTAGGCTTGGTCATGCCCCAAGCCACAGAATCAATCCAAACCCAGCCCGGCCTCGAACCGCTCAAGCTCGCGGGCAGCGAGTTCGGCTCGCGGCTGCTCGTCGGCACCGGCAAGTACGCCAGCTTCGAGCTCATGCAGCACGCCCTCGACGCCAGCGGATGCGAGATTGTGACCGTCGCCGTTCGACGCGAACGGCTGGTCAACGCCCAGGGCCAGAGCCTGCTCGACTTCATTGATACGAGCCGGTACACGATCCTGCCCAACACCGCCGGCTGCTTTGATGCCGGCGATGCCATTCGGGTGGCCAGGCTTGGCCGCGAACTGCTCGACCAGATCGACAACCCTGGCAAAGACTGGGTGAAACTCGAAGTGCTCGGCGACAAGAAGACGCTGCTGCCCGACCCCGTCGGCACGATCGAAGCCACCAAGACTCTCGCAGCAGACGGCTTCAAGGTGCTGGTGTACACCAGCGATGACCCCATCAGCGCCCAACGGATCAAGGACGCCGGGGCCGCCGCGGTCATGCCGGCGGGCAGCCCGATCGGCTCGGGTCAGGGTGTGCTCAACCGCAACAACATCGTGCTGTGCTTGGAACTGCTCAAGGCTGGAGATCCCGGCTACCCGGTCATCGTCGATGCGGGCGTGGGCTCGGCGAGCGATGTGAGCATCGCGATGGAACTCGGCGCCGACGGCGTGCTGCTCAACACAGCGATCGCTCACGCCAAGGACCCGGTCATGATGGCCCACGCGATGCGCAAGGCCACCGAGGCGGGTAGGCAGAGCTACCTCGCGGGGCGAATCGACAAGAAGCTCTACGCGACGGCCAGCAGCCCGATGGAGGGCGCGATCAGCTACATCCCGGGGGAGTAGCATGAACCGAGACCAGCGTGTCGCACGTGTGCTCGCGGAGAACCCGGACAATGACGACCGGGGTCAGCCAATACGCCGTTGGAACGAGTTGCTCTGTTCCTGCGTGGTCCTAGCAGCACACGTGTTGATCGGGGCGGTCATCGTCTCGTTCTACACGTCCGGCACGGTGGTTGAGATATTTGTTGTTGCTGGTGCTCTAGTGAGCGTGTACGTGGTTGGCGCAACCGCAGTTGGCATTGTGCACAACATCGTGCGGGCTCCGCTTACGGGTTTCGAGTGCAAGTCGTGTAGGCAAAGCTTGCTCGGGTTGCCGGCTGAAGACGACGGCTGTGTCATCTGCCCAGAATGCGGGGCAGCGTGGAAGCTACCGCGTTGAAGCCGACCCAAGCAAAGAACGCGAGCGTGCAGAGAATGGCCACGGTCCCTAGCCAGCCGGTCCGGTTGGTGCCCATGTGCGAACGCCTGCTGTTGAGGTAGAGCAGAGCCGCAGCGAGCATGGGCACGAACATCGCGCCGCACACGGTGTAAAGCAGTTGGACCTGTTCGAAGCTGAACGCCATGCCGAGCATCGGCAGCGTTGCGATGGCCACGAGGTACGCCTTGTATGACCGAGTTTGGGTAAGCGGCCGACTGGTGCGGGGCGCTCGGCGGAGCAAGCCGAGCGTGTCGGCGAACAGGTATGGGACCGACTGCCACACACCCAGCAGACTGCTGAAAATGGCGGCCCACGCTCCGACGAGAAACAGCGTGCCCGCCCACGTGCCGAGCGATGTTGACAGTTGCATCGCGAGTTGAGCGAGCAGGCCCGTGCCCTTGCCGTCGACCGGTCCTACGCCGCTCGCGATGACGATCATCGAAACACCGAACAACGCCGTGACCGCGTAGCCAACCGCAAGGTCTATGCGCGCAGAGAGCATGTGCTCCCTGGTGTCACGCTTTGTTTCACGGAGCCAGTAGCCGTAGCAGAGCACGGTAACCGTTCCTCCGACACCTCCGATGAGTGCGATGACCCATGTGGTAGGACTGGCCGTGCTCTCTGATCTTGGTTCTGGAATGGAAGGCACCACCAGCCCACGCGCCAACTGGCCCATGTCTGGCCCCGTGGCGATCGCGGCGATGACAACCGAAACGACCATGAGCCCGATAGCGACGGCCATGACCCGGCTGAACAGCTTGAACCCGCCGACCAACACGAGCACCAGCCCGAGCAGCGAGTGGGCCAGCCCAATGAGTACGCCGCCCACGACACCAAATTCGATGCTTGAGAAGAGCGCACGGAACGTCACGCTGCACGCCTTGATGAGCGAGCCGCCGACGAAGAACGACCAGAGCAAGAAGTACGCGAGAAAAACAGCCATAGCCGGTCTGCCGATGCGCGTCGCGACACCCTCAAGCAGCGTGGTGCCTGTGGCTATCTGCCAGCGGGCCAATCCCTCGGTAATGACGAATTTCATCGCCGCGCCCACCAGCACCGCCCAGGCCACGCCAAGGCCCAGCCGCGAGCCCGCGAAGCCGGCGGTGGCCAGATCGCCCGCTCCGACACCCGTGGCCGCCACCAGCAGTCCCGGCCCGATGATTGCGAGCAGTGAGAAACGTGGTTTCATGGGAGCCAGCATACCCTGCCAGAGTTCTCGCTAGACTGCGGCCATGAGCGATCCCAAAGTCCTGCGCGAAGCCAGCTTCGATCCCAAGGTCAAGACCTACTACATGATCAGCACAATTCTGTTGTGCGTTGTGACGGTAGTGGGCATCCCGCTGCTGCTCATCGTTATCCCGTTCGGGTTTGCGCTGATTCAGAAATGGCTCGACAACGTCGGCTGCACGCTGACCACACGCACCCTGGAGATCCGCAAGGGCATCTTCAGTAAGATCGAGAGCACCATTCCGCTTGAGAAGATCACGGACCTGCAGCTCTACCAAGGACCGGTGATGCGATTCCTCGGTATCGAGGGGTTCCGGGTCGAGACCGCGGGCCAGTCATCCACCCCGGGCGGGTCGCTGGTAAACATGATCGGCATCGTGGACACACGGGGCTTCCGCGAGGCGGTGCTCGCCCAGCGCGATCGGCGGGCCGACGGCGAGCATGCCCCATCCGCCGGGCAGCCACAGCAAGCCCTCCGACCCGCAGGGGAGGAAGCCGAGCTGCTCCGCGAGGCGGTAAGCCTCTTGCGGAAGATCGAACGCAAGCTGCCCGGTGAGTAGCCATCCGCAGGCTTGCGGGCCGCGTAAACTCATGCCATGAGCATGCTCCGCCAATACCAGGTCGATGCGTTTACGTCCCGTCCGTTCGCTGGCAACCCCGCAGCGGTCGTGCCGCTTACGGGCTGGCTCTCCGATGAAAAGATGCTCGCGCTAGCCGCCGAGAACAACCTCTCGGAGACGGCTTTCTTTATGCCTTCCAAGAGCGGAGAGAGCGACTACGACCTGCGATGGTTCACGCCCACGGTCGAGATGGACCTGTGCGGGCACGCCACGCTGGCGACGGCGCACGTGCTCTATCGGCACCTTGGCCGAACTGAGCCCTCGGTACGTTTCGCTACACGCTCGGGCGTGCTCACGGTCGAACGCCTGGAAGACTCGCCGGGCCGATACGCGATGAGCCTGCCCGCGATGGCGGTCGAACCAGTCGAAGTGCCAGCGGCGATCGTGGAAGCCCTTGGCCGCAGGCCCGCTGAGTTGTACCGCGGCAAGAAGCTGCTCGCGGTGTTCGAGGCCAAACGTGACATCCACGAGATGCGGCCGGACTTCGCGCGCCTGGCTGCGATCGAAGAACTCACCAACACCCACGGCGTGATCTGCACCGCGCCGGGCGCTTCGCACGACTTTGTCAGCCGGTTCTTCGCACCAAGTCGTGGAGTCAACGAGGATCCCGTCACAGGCTCGGCGCACTGCCTGCTCGCGCCGTTCTGGGCAGCCCGACTTGGCCGCAACAAGCTGTCGGCACATCAGGTCTCCAAGCGAGGCGGCGAGATGCTGTGCGAGATCATCGACGGGGGCCAGCGTGTGCGCATGACCGGCGACGCCGTCAGCGTGATCGAGTCAACGATTCTCGTCTGACCCGGCTAACTTATCTCGCCCAGCAGCGAGCCTTCGAGCCCCTTGAGCCGCTGGCGGAGCATCGCCAGCGCCGCAACGACCGAACGCTCCCGGACCGTTCGGCGGTCCTGCTTGAACCGGAAGCACCTCGCATCAGGCTGATCGTGGTCAGCCGAATCGAGCGCGATCCAGACGGTCCCGACTGGTTTGTGCTCGCTCCCGCCACCCGGCCCTGCGATGCCCGTGACCGACAACGTGTGATCGGCGGATGTCCGCTTGCGAGTACCCCGTGCCATCGCGCGAGCCGTCTGCGCGCTGACGGCTCCGTGCTCGGCGAGGGACTCGGGATCAACTCCTGCGAGCTTGATCTTCAACTCGTTGGTGTAGGTCACCATCCCGCCAACGAGCGCCGCTGACGAGCCGGGCACATCAGCGATGGTCGCTGCGAGCAGCCCCGCGGTGCACGACTCACACACGGAGAGCGTCTGCCCGCGATCGCTGAGCATCGCGATCAGCTCACGAACAAGAGCGTGAATACCTCGTTCGTTCGCTGCATCGGGCGTATTCGGTGGCCTGATGATCAGCGGGCCAAGGGCGTCGATGACCGCGTGTTCTGTGCGCACTAGATCAGCCGCAACCCGTTGTGGCTCTGCGGACTCGGCTCGAATCCGCACAGAGACGATTCCGCCCGATGCCGTCGTACCGACGGTCGGGTTGCGGTCGCGGTCCATCAGTTCGCCAAGCAACCCAGCGATATTGGACTCGCCCAGCCCAACGGTGTGGAGCACGCTCGTGCGCACGATCCGAGTGGGACGAAGCGCAGGCAGCAGATGCTGTTCGAACATCGGCTTGAGTTCCGATGGGGGACCCGGGAACGCGAATACATCGGTGCCCGCATGCGTGAGCGCGAGTCCCGGTGCCGTGCCGAATCGATTGGGGATGCACCTGGCCCGGCTGGGGCGCATGGCCTGCACGCGGTTGGTGCTGGGCATGGGTCGGCTGGCGTACCACTCGATCAGTTCCGCGAGGGCTGCTGCGTCTTCGATGAGCGTGTCGCCGGTCGTCTTGCATAGAGCTTCGCGCGTGAGGTCGTCTTTGGTTGGGCCGAGACCCCCGGTCAGTACCACCAGGTCGGCGTCTTGGACGGCTTCGTTGATGGCCGAAGCGAGCCGATGTACGTCATCATCGACCGTTACATGGCGGAGCGTGCGCACGCCGTGGTCAGCAAGCACGCTGGATATCCATGCGGAGTTGGTATCGGTGGTTTGGCCAAGAATGAGTTCGTCACCGATGGCCAGCACCACGCAGGTCTCGTGGGCGCTCGGAGCGGTCATTCGGTGCCGCTCTCACCGGCCGAAGGCTGCATGAACCCGCTCTGGCTTCCAACGTAATGGACCGCGATGAGGTTGGCCGCCAATCGCTGGCCCAGCGGCTTGCCGGCCATCAGCACGACAGGGTCGCCCCGGCGGGCCCAGTTCTGGCCGAGCAGGTCCTCGTCTACGTTGATGTTCCAGTCCGCAAGCCGGCCGCTCTGCGGGGGCTCACGCCTCAGCGGCGTAACGCCTCGCAAGAGGCACATACGGCGGGCGGCGCGCCGGTTTGAGGTGTACGCGATGATGGGCACGCTAAACGTATTCTGGCTGAGGTATCGCGCTGTTTCGCCGGTCTGGCTCCACGCGACGATGAGCTTGGCACCGATGTCTTGCGTGACGTGCCACGCGCCGTGTGCCAGAGCCGCCGAGCGGTTGTGCGCCCGTCGCAGCTTCTCGGGAGCTGTCGATCGTTGCGGCAACTGGGCCATGCGTTCCTCGGCGGCGCGCGCAATGTGGGCCATGGTCTCGACAACGAGGTCGGGGTGCTTTCCGACCGCTGATTCGGCGCTGAGCATGACAGCATCGGCGCCGTCGAAGATGGCGTTGGCGACATCGCTCACTTCGGCGCGCGTCGGGGTGGCGTTCTCCACCATGGTCTCGAGCATCTGCGTGGCCACGATGCAGGGTTTGCCCTGCCGGGCGCACTCGGCGATGAGCTTCTTCTGAATCACCGGGACCATCGCCAGGTCCATCTCGACGCCCAGATCGCCGCGCGCGACCATGATCGCGTCGGCTGCATCGACGATGGCCTCGATCTCTTGTACCGCCTCGGGCTTCTCGATCTTGGCGACCACGGGCAGCGGGGTCGCGTTCGGGTCCCAGTTCGACCTATCGATTGGGCACATGTTCGCGAGGCGGTCCTTGAGCTGGCGGACTTCGTCGGCCCTGCGCACGAACGAGAGCGCCAGGAAATCCAGCTCGTGACAGACAGCCCACGACACGCACTCCCAGTCGTGGTCGGTCAGGGCTGGCGCCGAGATCGAGGACTCAGGTAGGTTGAT
The DNA here is from genome assembly GCA_964352615.1 of uncultured Phycisphaeraceae bacterium. Lineage (GTDB taxonomy): Bacteria > Planctomycetota > Phycisphaerae > Phycisphaerales > UBA1924 > OFTM382. Next base: position 17,223 of record CAYGSG010000006.1, on the reverse strand, counting down.
GCCCTTGCCGGTCGTGACTTTGCCACCAACGAGCACCCGGCAGCGTAGCTCGCCCTTGGCCGGGTCAGATTCAACAGCCAGCATGCGGATCAAGCCATCGTTGATGAGCACCCGTTGGCCCGGCTGGACTTCGTGGACCAAGGGCTCGTAAGTGGTGGGCAGCACGGGCACCCGGTGGGCTCCCGTCTCCTCGAAGCGCGCGGAATCGAGGCCGATGCGGAAGATCGCGTCCTCGCCCGGCGATAGCTCGATGCCGTCATCTGGAACGTGGCCAACGCGGATCTTGGGGCCTTGAAGGTCACCCATGGCAGCGACGGGTCGGCGGACACGCACCGCAGCCTCGCGGACGGTCTTGAGCCGTTTTTCGTGCTCGGCAAAGCTGCCGTGCGAAAAATTGAACCGGAACACACTCACGCCCGCGAGGATGAGCTTCTCGACCATCTCGGGCGAATCGCTGGCTGGGCCGATGGTGGCCACGATCTTGGTGAGCGTGGGCTTGGCCGATGGCGTCAGGCTGGTGCTGGCGGATGGTGCTTGCTTGGAGGCGGCTGGCAACAGGTGGTCCCCTTCGAAGTGGCTATCGGCTCGACCGAGGTCTCGGTTCTGCTATGACCGCGAAAGCGGGTGCAGTGTACCGTCAGCGGTGTATCCGAGGCTGCTTGCTGGCGATTGGTCGCCAGAGAGCGTGGCTATCGTCCGCCATGACCCACGCAAATCAGGAAACAAACCAAGTCGGGGCATCGCAGCCGGTCGCGATCGTGACCGGAGCTGGCAGCGGCATCGGTAGGGCGACGGCCCTGCAGCTGGCCGATCGCGGTTTCGCGGTCGTCTTGGCGGCCAGGACGGATAAGCCGCTGAGCGAACTTGCCGACACGATCAAGGCCAAGGGCCAGACCGCTGTAAAATTGATCACGGATGTGGCCAAGCCCGAGCACCTTGATCGGTTGGTCGCCTCGACGCTGGAGCGATTCGGGCGGATCGACGTGCTGGTCAACAACGCTGGCAGGGCGACCTTGCACCCGATCGATAAGCACTCGGACCGCGTGCTCGACTACCTGTACGCCGTCAACGCTCTTGGGCCAGCGAAGCTGATCGCCCGTGTGTGGCCCGCGATGGTGGCCCAAGGGGCAGGGCGGATCGTCAACGTGTCGACCTATGGCACGAAAGACCCTTACCCGGGCTTTTTTGGGTACGCGGCGGCCAAGGCCGCGACCAACGTGATGGCTCAGTCGATCGCGACCGAGGGCGCTGAGCACGGCATCAAGGGCTTTGCGGTCGCGCCGGGGGCTGTCGAAACGCCGATGCTGCGATCGATGTTTGATGAACAAGCTGTCCCGGAAGCAACGTGCCTCAGCGCCGAAGAGGTCGCGTCGGTCATCGCGGCGTGCGCCGCGGGAGACCGCGACGCTGACAACGGGCAGACGCTCTTTCTGCTCAGCGACTGACGCTGCTTGCTGCGTGACGGGTTCAGGCGAGCCCGAGTCGCTGTTCGATGCCTTCGATGAGGGCGTGCATGATGACCGTGTGGACCTCTTGCACGCGGTCGGCGGTATCACCGGGCGCATCAAAGCTGTGGTCGCAAAGGGCGGCCAGCTTGCCCCCGCCCTTGCCGAGCAGACCCACGACGAGCATGCCTGTCTGCGTCGCCGCTTCTGCGGCACGGATCAGATTGGCTGAGTTGCCGCTGGTTGATAGACAGACGAGCGCATCGCCCGAAGCGCCGAGCGCGTGGACCCACCGCTCGAACACCGCATCGAAGCCGTAGTCGTTGGCTGTGCAGGTGATGTGCCCGGGATCGGTGCAGGCGATGGCGGGCAGCGGCCGACGGTCGCTGCGGTACCTTCCCGAGAGTTCCTCAGCGAGGTGCATGGCCTGGGCCATCGAGCCCCCATTGCCGCAGACGAGCAGCCTGCCGCCCGCGCTGATGCGATCGGCCAACTGGCACGCCGTGCTTTCGAGGTTGCTGAGCGTTTCGGGCTTGGCACAGAACAGATCGAGGCATCGCCGGGCGTCTTCGAGCGAGCGAGCGAGCGAGATCGCGCGATCCGTTTGCGATGGGATACCTGCCATGAGCCCACTGTACGCTCTTGGAGCCGGTTTCTGACGATTCCGGCGGCTTTGCACATCGGAAACCTGCTGGCGCGGGCCATAGCATCGCCCCCGGCTTGGCCGGGCCGACCGTAGAGAAGACCATCGAACCGACCAGGGAAGAGCCGACATGAGCCAGTTTGCAGAACTCGCCCGCGATACCAACCAGGCCCTCGGGATCGCCCGCTACGCGATTGACTTCGTCCGGGGCGATGCCTCGGGCACGGTGGGCCAGCCTTCCGAGAAGGTGCTTGCCCGTGCCGATCTGTTCTGGACCGACTCGGTGCTGTGCGGGCTGTCGGCGTTGGCCTTGGGCACGAACGCCCCGACAATTCTCCGCAACGAGGCGCTCACGTACCCGGTGACGGACTCGGCATGGAAGCCCGCTGCGGCCAAGCACAACGGGGCCACGGTGTTCGGATCGTCGCTGCCGGTCCACCCTGAGAAAGCGATCGTCGCCAACGCGGCTGCGGTGCGTGAATGGGACTCCAACGGCACGAACTTCGGCTACGACCCCGAAAGAAAGCGAACCGCCGGCGAATTCGGGCACAACGACTTCTACCCCGTGTGTCTGGCTGCGGCTCAGATGGCAGGGCTCGATGGAGCGGCTGCCCTTCGCGCGATGGTCTGCCTTGATGAGATTCGGGGCCGGCTTGCCGAGGTCTTCAGCCTCAAGAGCTACAAGTTGGACCACGTGGTACACGGGGCGATCGGTTCGGCCGCTGTGTTCGGCGCGATGATGGGCGCGACCGCCGAGCAGATCGAGTCCGCGATCGGCATGAGCGTGGCGCACTACGTGCCGTGGCGTGCGATCCGCGCTGGCAAGCAGCTCAGCGATTCCAAGGGTTCGTCCGCGGCCATCTCGACCGAGGCCGCGGTGCTGTCGGTCAAGCGTTCGATGCAGGGGTTCATGGGACCACGCGATATCTTCCGCAACCCCGAGGCGATCTTCAGGGCGTTCGAGGGGCCGGGGCAGTTGTTCAGCCGAATCGGTCACCATGAGCACGCCAATACCAAGCACGAGGACGCGTCGCCGTTTGATCTTTCGCTCGCGACCGGCGGCGATGACTTCTCGATCATGGGCATGCACTTCAAGATCGGGCTGTACGAGCACCAGTCGGCGGGCGCGTTGCAAGCCTTGCTTGATCTGCTGGGCAAGGCGCCGGGCCTGCTCGATGACGCGAGCGGCGAGGGCATCAAGACCATCCGCATCAAGGCCTACGAGCCCGCGTTCGGCATCATCGGTGACCCAGCCAAGCGCGATCCCAAGACTCGGCAGTCCGCCGACCACTCGATGGTCTACATCGTCGGCACGATGCTCCGCAAGGCGCTGGAAAGCCGATCGGCAGGCAAGGATGTTTCGTGGGATCATCTGATGCTCATGCCGCACGATTACTCGGGCGCTGCGATAAACAACACGATCACGCGCAAGCTGATGGGCAAGATCGAGTTCGAGCACGGCGGGAACGAGTACGACCGGCGCTACCCAGACGGCATCCCGACCAGCATGTCGATCGAAGCGCCCGACAAGACGACGTACGACTCGGGCATGGTCATGTACCCCGCGGGTCATGCTCGCAACACAACGCACAACCTCGAAAGCCTGCTTGACACCAAGTTCCGCTTGCTGGGCACGCTTGTCAGCGATCAGCCTGAGACGGTCATCACGCGGTACCGCAACCTCGCGGCCAAGAGCGCTGCGGACATCGCTTCCATCAACGCGTTCGAGCTTTCGCAGGATGAGTCGTTCGAGTGAGCGAACGCAAGATCAGCTCGGTGGGTGTGTTCTGCGGTTCGGGCGGGGGGACTCGGCCGGAGTACATCGAAGCAGCCACCCAGTTGGGCGGGCTGCTCGCTGAGCGAAGGCTGCGGCTGGTGTACGGCGGTGGGGGGCTGAGCAAGAACGGCAAGCCCGGCATGATGGGCTCGGTTGCTGATGCCTGCCTCGCAGGGGGCGGCTCGGTCACCGGCGTAATACCGACCTTTCTTGCTGGCTTTGAGAACGCGCACCCGGGCGTGAGCGACATGCGGTTTGTCGGCACCATGTCCGAGCGGAAAGACGTACTCATCGCTGAGTCCGATGCGTTTGTCACCCTGCCGGGCGGGATTGGTACGCTCGATGAAATGTTCGAAGTGGTCACTTGGAACCAGCTCAAGCTGATCGACAAGCCGGTGTTGGTCGTAAACACGCAGGGCGTGTTTGACGGGCTCGCCGCGTGGTACGAACGTGCGGTTAACGAGCAGTTCGTTCCAGCCCATGGTGGGGGTGTGCCGGTGTTCGTCTCGACCCCAGCTGAAGCCATCGAACGGCTGATTGGCACGGCCTGAAGCTGGGGCTCGGCGATCGACGGCCCTAGCATCCTTTCATCCAACCGGCACCCCGGCCGACTTGACCGACTCCTTGACTCTGGAGACACGACCGTGACCGCAACCCCCGTGATCGTTGCCGCCAAACGCACTCCCATCGGCCGATTCATGGGCGGGTTGTCGGGCGTGGCCTCGCCGCAACTCGGTGCGTACGCGATCGAGGCAGCGCTCGCCGAGGTGCCCTCGACCAAGGACCACATCGACGAGTGCATCATGGGCTGTGTGCTTCAGGGCGGGCTGGGCCAGAACCCGGCCAGACAGGCGGGGCTCAAGGCCGGGCTCCCGACTTCTCTGAACGCCCAGACCATCAACAAGGTCTGCGGATCGGGGCTACAGGCGGTCATGCTCGCGGCCCAGTCGATCAAGGCGGGCGACAACGAGGTCGTCGTCGCGGGCGGGTTCGAGAACATGTCCGGCGCGCCGCACTTTGCGCACGTTCGCGCTGGTGTGAAGTACGGCCCGACCACCATGCAGGACCTGATGGCTCACGACGGGCTCACGTGCGCCTTCGAGCAATGCGCGATGGGCAACTCGGCCGACCACATCGCAACCAAGTACAAGGTGAGCCGCGAGGAGCAGGACCGCTTCGCTGCCCAGTCGCACCAGCGCGCCGCCAAGGCTTGGGACAACGGCTGGTTCGATGCCGAGACCATCGCGATCACCGGCGAACAGGTCGGAAACCGCAAGGTGCCCGGACCAGAGGGCGGCGTGGCACGCGATGAGGGCATCCGGGCCGACTCGACCGCTGAAGGCCTCGCCAAGCTCCGACCCGCGTTCACCAAGGACGGCACCGTCACCGCTGGCAACGCGAGCCAGATTTCTGACGGCGCGGCGGCCACCGTCGTGATGAGCGACTCCAAAGCAAGCACGCTCGGCATCAAGCCCATCGCCAAGATTCTCTCCTACCACACGCACGGCGTGGACCCCAAGGAGATCTTCGCAGCGCCCATCGGAGGCATCACCGGAGCGCTCGACAAAGCCGGGCTCAAGGCCAGCGACATCGACCTTTTTGAGGTCAATGAAGCGTTTGCGGCGCAGGTGCTGTGCAACATCACGGAGCTTGGCATCGCCGAGGACCGCCTGAACATCGGCGGCGGCGGGGTCGCGTTGGGCCACCCGATTGGAGCCTCCGGCGCGCGCGTGCTTACTACGCTGTTGCACCACCTCGTTCGCACCGGTGGCAAACGAGGCCTCGTGACGCTTTGCCTCGGCGGCGGCAACGCGGTGGCGATGGTCGTCGAGACCGTCTGACCGCGGAGCACCCTGCACGATGGACCAACCCGGCGAATCCAGCGATCAACCGGGCAGCCTTCTAGCCACGGGCCACCTTCAGGCGATGGCGGTGTGCGGGTTCGGGCTCGAGTCCGTCGTCGCGCGCGAGCTTCAGCACCTGGGTTTCGCCGATGCCAAGCCGGCCGACACCGGCAGTGTGCGTTGGCAGACTGACGAAGTCGGCATTGCCCGCGCGAACCTCTGGCTGCGCACCGCTGATCGCGTGCTGATCGTGGTCGATGAGTTCGAGGCCGCCGACTTTGATGCGCTGTTTGAGGGAACCAAAGCGGTGTCGTGGGCAGACTGGATTGCTCCCGACGCCGAGTTTCCCGTGCGGGCACGGTGCGTGCGCAGCCAACTCTCAAGTGTGCCAGCGGTCACTCGCGCAGTGAAGAAGGCGGTCGCCGAGTCGCTGCTTGCGGGTCATGGCGCACTCAAACTGCCCGAGACCGGCCCGATGCACGCGATACAGGCGAGGCTTCTGAACGATCGGCTCACGCTGCTGCTCGATACATCGGGCGAGGCGCTGCACAAACGGGGCTACCGCAGAGAGGGCGGGCCGGCTCCGTTGCGAGAGACGCTCGCGGCGGCGATGCTGTCGCTGACGCGGTGGAGACCGCACCGGCCTTTGGTCGATCCGTTCTGCGGTTCGGGCACGATCCCGATCGAGGCGGCGCTGATCGCCACCAACACCGCGCCTGGGCTCACCCGCAACTTTGATGCGGAGCAGTGGGGGGGCTTCCCGCCAGAACTGTGGGACGCCGAACGCGAGCGAGCCGAGAGCATGATCGAACTCGATCAGCCGGGCCTTCAGATCGCAGGTTACGACCTCGCTGAGGAAGCGCTGATCGCGGCGCGCCGAAACGCTGAACGCGCTGGCGTGCGCGACCTCATCCACTTTCAGCAGCGTGCGTTTGCCGACGTGCGCGCCAAGGGCGAATTCGGTCTCGTCGTCACCAACCCGCCCTACGGCGTTCGCCTCGATGAGAAACCACAGGCCGAGGCCATCCTGCGTTCCATGCCCGGCGTGTTTCGCAGGCTCCCGACCTGGTCATTCGGCGTGCTTACCGACCACGAAGACTTCGAGCACCTGATCGGTCAGCCCTCGACCAAGCGGCGCAAGCTCTACAACGGTTCGATCCAGTGCACGCTGCATCGCTTTGATGGACCCAGGCCGCCAAGACGCGACGGCACGGTCGACCGTGAGCCAGCCCCCCCAGCTTTCGGCGTGATCGCCTCAGCCGACGAGAACCGCTTGGGCGAGTTCGAGGCGGTTTTCGCCAAGCGGTGGAGGCATCTCCGCAAGTGGCCCGATCGCGGCATTGAGGCGTACCGGGTTTACGACCACGACGTGCCCGCGATTCCCATCGCGATCGACCGTCTTGGTTCGTCGCTGGTCGTCGGGCGCCTGCCGCGAGGCAGCGGGGGGCGATCGCTCGGTCAGCAAGATGCGTTTGAGGAACGGATTGCAGCGTGTGTGCAGCGGGTCAGCAGCTTCGAAACCAAAGCCGTGGTGCAAGCGCCATGCCGTGCGCCGATCGTCGTCGCCGAACACGGGATTCGGTTCGAAGCTGGACCAAACGAGGGCGGCAGCGACCGCATCGATCTCGAACTCCGCGACGCAAGGCAGTGGCTTGCCAAGCGAAGCGAAGGGCAATCGGTCCTGAGCCTGTTCTGCGGCGGGGCTGGATTCACGATCGCGGCAGCGGCGGGGGGCGCAGCGGGCACGCTCTCGATCGACGCGTCAGAACACGCACTCGATTGCATCGAACGCCAGCTCGGGCACAACGGCATCGAGGCCGAGGGCCTACACGAACTGGTCTGCTCTGATGTCAAGGACTATCTCACGGACGCTGCCGAGAGCGACGAGTGCTTCGACCTCATAGCAGTTGAGCTTCCGACCTCGGCCAGCACGATGGCGCGCGAGACCGATTGGAACTCTCAGCGCGACCACACGGAGATGCTGCGCCGTCTGGCCGACATGCTCATGCCGGGCGGCGTAGTCCTGCTCGCAAGCCGCCAGCCGGCGTTCAGACTCCAGCCGCCTTCGCAACTCAGCGTCACCGAGACCTCGAAGCGGTTCTGCCCGGAAGACTTCAGGGCGAGGCCCGTGAGTCGATCGTGGCTTTGCTCGCACGCATAAAAAAACGGCCCGCCGAATAGGCAGGCCGTGAAGCTTCAGATGGAAGCGGTGTCTCGTTTTATTCGGGCGGCAGCATGTCGTCGTCGTCTGAACCTGGAGCTGCTCTAGGGCCGCCCCGGATGGGCTCGGCCCGGTTCTCAATCTCTTCAAGCGCCGCGCTGTCGAGTTCCTCGCCCCCGCCGCCACCAAATATACTGATGGCAATGAGGATGACTGCGATTAGGCCAATCGCACCGGCGATGATAATCTTGATCTTCTTGCTATCCAACAGTCATTCTCCCTAACTGGGTTCGAGGCAGCACGATGAGCCCCGTGAGGGGGCATCACGGACCGTCGTCGGTACGCAGCGTGAAGTGCAGGTTGTAGTCCTCGGTGTTGGCCGCACCGAGTTCAAACGGCAGGTACTCGACGTGACCGTCGTAGAAGGCCATCACACCCTTGTTCATCTCGCCGTAATCGCCCTCGATGCCTCCAGGGTAAATCCGAATACCATCTTCTGAGGTGACGATATCGCCGGCCTGGTCATAGATGTACACGAACTTTGAAGGGCTGAAGCTTGACGCGATACGCAAGCGGCGCATGCCCTCGTTGTACGGGCCGCTGAAGTTGTTGGGATTGGTGTGGTCGCCTGAGTCTTGGAGCACTGAAAACCATTTCACGTTCGTGTGGTACGAAGTGCCTACATCTTCATAGCTGCTCAAGTCAAAGGTTGGCCGCGGCCAGCTCTGCTGTCGCGTTGCCTTGTCACCAGGGGCACGGAAGACATCATGCGGGAGATTCTGCCGAACGCCGTTGACTCGGCTCGTTATCGCCGCACGATAAATCGTATCCGTGTTCTGGGAAAAGAATGGGTCGGGATAGTCGTACTCAGAGTACAGGTATTGATTGAGCGGCCGGCCCGAAGCAGCCAAGTCAAATGTAGGCACACCCCTCCAGTAAATACCGGGATCTTGTCCACCATGCGCCCATGTGCACCAGCCACCAATCACTGACCTGGTCGCCTTGTTGTAACCGGACGCGTAGTGCGGCACATCCTCGTTGTTATCGATGCGGTAACCCTCGAAGGCGACCATCACCTGACGGAGGTTGCTGAGCGAGATGGACTGCCACGCAAGCAGCCTGGCTTTGCCCAGCGCGGGCAGCAGAATGCCGATGAGCAGCGCGATGATCGCGATGACCACCAATAGCTCGATCAACGTGAACCCTCTTCGAATCTGCCTGTATATCTTCATGGTTGCTTCCCTTGCTTGCTAGCCGTGACGGTCCGCGAATGGACTCTGCGTCCGCCAAAAACGGCGGCACGCTGGCGGGCAATTGATGCCCATATCGGTAGAATACCAGATTCTCTGCACCTACGCCAGCCCCGTCTCGGCTCGCATCCCCTAAAGGTGTCTTCGCTTCGGCAGCGACCACCGCCGCCTGCTAACGATTCGCAAGCCGAATCCGAACGGTTCCCACATGCTCCGCCTCGTCAAATGCCGCTGCCGACTGAGAGAAGCTGGTGTCAATTGTACATAACAATGATTATAGGACTTTGTTCGCATAGATTGGTCTGGGTGCTCAAGACGGATAGAGCCCTGCGCCTTGTCGGTGCCGAACCCGAGCGGGTCGCCGAACCCCCGAAGGCTAGCATGATCCATGCCCAGTCTGTTCAAGAGAGTGCCGTTTGTGAGCCCTGCGGACGCTGCTCAAGCCCGCGTGGCTGCCCAGCGGGTCGTTGAGGTACACCGCAGGCTGGTTGAGTTTCTCGCGGCTGGCCAAACGCTCGCCGAGATCGATCGATTTGTCGCGATTACGCTGGACGATTTGAAGTGCAAATCCTGCTTTCTGGGCTACCGGGCGGGTGGATTGCCGCCGTTTCCTTCGCATGCCTGCCTGAGCGTGAACGACTGCGTGGTCCACGGCACGGCGGCTTCGCTGGAGAGGCCATTGGAGCCGGGCGACCTCGTCAAGATCGATATCGGTGTGAGCCACAAGGGCTGGATCGGAGACGCGGCTTGGACGTACTCGCTTGGGGAGCCAACCAAGCAGGTCCGGGCGTTGATGGACGCGAGTAAGCAGTCGCTGCAATTGGGTATTGCTCAGCTCCAGCCCGGCAAGACGTACATGGAATGGGCCAAGGCTGTCCAAGAGCATGTCGAGGACGAGTGCGGGTTCCATCTCGTCAAAGGACTGGGCGGGCACGGCTACGGTCGCAAACTCCACACCCCTCCATTCGTTTCCAACAGCGTGGTGTCAGCGTACTCGTGGCCAGAGGGCAGCCGAGAGATCGAGCCAGGCACACTGATCGCGCTGGAACCGATGGTCGCGGTCGGCACGGGTAGCACCAAGGACACCCCCGGCGGCTGGCCAATCTGCTCGGCTGACGGCTCGATGACCGTGCATCACGAGCACGATGTGTACATTGCTGAGGACGGCCCGCAGATTCTGACCGAAGGCCTCGATGACCTGCCGGACGTGATCCAATGAGCGAGCACGGCGCCAGCGGCGTTGATCGCCTGGACCGCATCTTTGCCGAAGCGCGCGAGGCGAACCTCGGTGTGCTGATGCCGTTCGTGGTCGGCGGGCATCCGGTCGGAAGCTCGCTTGGCGACATGTTGCGTGCGCTCGAACGTGGCGGCGCAGGCGTGGTCGAGATTGGGTTCCCGTTCAGTGATCCGGTTGCCGACGGGGGCGTGATTGCTGCGGCCATGCACGAGGTCATTCAGACAGGCCGGACTGTCGAGCATCTGCTGAGTGATGTGCGCGCGGTACGGGGCGAACTGACCATCGGCATCGTTGCGATGGTGAGCGTGAGCCTCGTGGAGCGGCTCGGCGGGGTGTCGTTCTTGGCCAAGCTTGCCGACGCTGGCTTCGATGGCGTGATCGTGCCAGATCTGCCGTTTGAGGAATCACCCCCCTACCGCGTAGCGGCCTCGAAAGCGGGGCTCGGGTTCACGCATCTGATCGCGCCAACGACGCCTCCGGCCCGGGCGATCGAAGTGGCGAAAGCCAGCACGGGGTTCGTGTACCTGATGGCCCGAACCGGCATCACCGGGGAGCAGGCCGAGGCTCCACGTATCGCCGGACCGGTTGCTGGCCTCAAGGGTGCGTCGAGCCCCCCTATCGCGGTCGGATTCGGCATCTCCACCTCTGATCATGTGCGAGAGGTGGTGGCACACGCGGACGCAGCGATCGTGGGCAGTGCCATGGTTCGCAGGCTCGCGGGTTCGAGCGATCCGGTGGCCGAGGCGCAGGCGTTTTGCACCGAGCTTGCGGGTGGCCTGGGGCGGTGATGGCCAGCCAGACCGCCTCGACTTGCCAAATGCCCAGCGAGCGCCCACAATCGGCTTGATTGCCTTGATAAATCGGTCGAGTAACCGATCAACACGCACTCCGCGAGGCACCATTCTGGGGCCAATCGGATCGGATGAAGGGATGCAGCTGGCATGAACAGAGTGACCCTCAACGGCGGCGGCTCATCGGTCGACCCCAACGCATCTCCAAGCCCCCACGCGCTCGGCCGAAAGGCTGAGTCCTCGTTCGGGTGCGACGTCTTCTCCAAGCGTGTCATGCAGCAGCGGCTGCCCAAAGACGTCTATCGCAAGCTGCTAGCCACCATCGAGGCGGGCCAACGCATGGAGTACGAAGTGGCGGACGTCGTCGCCACAGCCATGAAGGACTGGGCGATCGAAAACGGCGCCACGCACTACACGCACTGGTTCCAGCCGCTCACGGGTTCCACCGCCGAGAAGCACGACTCGTTCCTTGTGCCAGATGGCTCAGGCGGCGCGCTGACCGAGTTCACCGGCAGCATGCTCATCCAGGGTGAGCCAGACGCTTCGAGTTTCCCATCGGGCGGCATCCGGGCGACGTTCGAGGCCCGTGGCTACACCGCGTGGGACGCAACAAGCCCCGTGTTCCTCAGCCGCGGCCCGAACCACGTCACGCTTTGTATCCCTACCGCGTTCGTCTCGTGGACTGGCGAAGCGCTGGACACCAAGACCCCCCTGCTGCGGTCGATGGACGTGCTTTCGGACGCAGCGGTACGCGTGCTCAAGCTGTTCGGCGCTGCCGATGGCGTGACGCGTGTGTTCGCCACTGTTGGCGCCGAGCAGGAGTACTTCCTCGTTGATCGCGAGATGTACCTCCAGCGGCCCGACCTGGTCGCTGCAAGGCGGACGCTGATCGGCGCACGCCCACCCAAGCACCAGCAGCTCGACGACCACTACTTCGGATCGATCCCAGCCAAAGTCCTTGCGTATATGGCCGATTGCGAACGGCAGCTTTACCGGCTCGGCATTCCGGTGCAGACTCGCCACAACGAGGTAGCTCCGGCTCAGTTCGAGCTCGCCGCGCACTACGAGGTTGCCAACGTCGCGTGCGACCACCAGATGACGGTCATGGAGATTCTGCGCGCCACGGCCCCGTTGCACGGGCTTGAGTGCATCTTGCATGAGAAGCCGTTCGCGGGCGTGAACGGCTCGGGCAAGCACCTCAACTGGTCGATCGCGACCGATTTGGGCTCAAACCTGCTGAACCCGCGCGACGAGACGCACTCCAACATGCAGTTTCTCGTGTTCCTCTGTGCTGTTATCCAGGCGGTCAGCCGCCACGCCGAGTTGCTGAGAGCTTCCATCGGCAGCGCCGGCAACGACCACCGGCTCGGTGCCAACGAGGCACCGCCCGCGATCATCTCGATCTTCCTAGGCGACATGCTTATGGATATTATCGATCAGATCGAGGCCGGTCAGCGCAAGAGCACCATCAAGGGCGGCAAGCTTGATCTCGGCGCCGCCTCCATGCCGCACATCCCGCGCCACTCAGGCGACCGCAACCGCACGAGCCCGTTCGCTTTTACTGGCAACAAGTTTGAGTTCCGGGCCGTCGGTTCCGCCTCGACCGTTGCTTGGCCCGCAACAATCCTGAACACCATCGTCGCCGAGTCACTCCAAGATATCGCCGATCAGCTCGAAGCCGCGTTCGGCAGCTCCCCCACCGATCAGAAGCGCCAGGCGGCCGTGGGCAAAGTGCTTCAGAAGGTGGTCAAGGAGCACAAGCAGGTGCTGTTCAATGGCGACAACTACGACGAGTCGTGGCAGCACGAGGCCGCTCGGCGAGGACTCGCCAACCACCGCACAACCGTGGCCGCCTTGCCCGCGCTCACCACAAAGTCCTCGCTCGACCTCTTCAAGAAGTCCAAGGTGCTTTCTCGCACTGAACTGAAGAGCCGATCGGTAATCGAATACGAAAAATTTGCGTTGCAAGTATCGATCGAGGCCCAAACCCTGTCGGCGATGGTGCGAACGCAAGTGTTGCCCTCGGCGCTGCGCCATCAATTTGAGTTGAGCGAGGCGATCGCCGCAACCGAGGCGGCGGACGTCGATCCCGGCGAACTCCGAACCCTGCTCGAAGAGCACGTCGCGCTCGTTGGTCGATGTGTGCACCTAGAGCGATCGCTCACAGCGGCGATGGCCCACGCGAGCGATGATCCACGCAAGCACGCCGAGCACGCACAGACAGCGATCAGGCCAGCCATGATCGAACTCCGCGCCTCGTGCGATGAGCTCGAAGGACGGGTCGCTCACGATCTGTGGATGCTGCCGCGCTACCGCGATCTGATCCAGATAACATGAGGCTGCGGCGAGCTCGTCTTGCCGCATCGGCCCCGTAGCTCAGCGGTCTAGAGCTGGCGACTCATAATCGCTCGGTCCCCGGTTCGAATCCGGGCGGGGCTATTGCCGCAAGTCTTCGCACGGCGTCGCAGGGTGTCGCCCTGAGTGCCTGCGGGGCCGAGACTTGCGACCACCCCACTGTCGTCAATGAGTTCGCGTTGCGTCGCACCGGCCAGCTTGGGCTCGAACTGCTTTGTGCCGGCGTTGCGCACGCGGTTGTCACACGTAGTCACATCGGCGGTGCCCGTGGCGACCTCGATTTCGGGCGCATCGAAGCCCGGCATATTGGCGATCGTCGCCGCGGATTCGTCTGGGAGCAGATGGCCGTAGGTGTCCAGCGTCAACGTGATCTGGGAGTGACGCATGAGCGTCTGGATCGCCTTCGGGCTGGCTCCGCCCATCGCGGCCCAAACGCCCGTGGTGTGTCGCAGAGCGTGGAAGTCGATCGAACGCCCCTTCGGCATCCTTTGGGAGCAGAAAGTCGCTCTCGCGGCGACGAGCGGCCTCGCCCGGATCGCCTGCTGCCTCGATCCATGCTGTCCTCGCGGCCGCCATGTCGTCTCGGAGCATCTCCGCGAGCCGAGTCGACCGCGAGATCTTGAAGACTCTGGCTCCAGGGGTGAGCCGGGCCGCGTGAGCACTGAGTCGCTGCGCCAGGCTCGGCTTGACATACTGCCTCGCCATCTTGCGGTTCTTCGTCCCTCCCGCCTCGACAACGACGAACGGCTTGTCCGAGCTGAGGTGCAAACTCGACTTGGTAAGCTGAGCGAGCTCGTTGGCACGCAGCCCTGTGAGCAACGCGGTCGCGTAGAGCAAGGCCCGCTCCTCTCCGCTGAACCCAAACCGCTCATCGCCAGAAGCTGTGGTCGGCTCAAGCCAAGCCCACTCCTCGGGCGAGAGGTGCCTGCGACGGAGGCGGCGGTCTGATTGCTCCGAGGGGCGTTTAACACCAGCGAGCGGATCGGCAGCGATCAACCCTTCACGCCATGCCCATCGGGTCAGGCTCTTGACGCTCGTGATCCTGCACTGACGTGTGCGGGCGCTCGCGCCGGCAGCGAGAAGTGACTCAAGGTACGCCGTGGCCTTCTCGGAAGAGACCTCTCGGAGCCGAGTGATCTTCGCCGCTGCGGCGAACTCTTCGATCTCGCGGACGGTCCGCTTCACGTAGGGTTCGCTGCACGCTTCCGCACGGAGCTTGTCTCCGTAAACGGCAGCGAGTTCTTCCAGACTGCGTTCGCCGTTCTGGGCAAGCTGTTCCTTCGCCGGGTCGAGAACACCGGCGCGTATCTGCTCGAGCCGATCAAGCTCGGCCTGGAGTTGACGTTCGGCGAGTCGCCTGTCGGTTAGCCGCGTTGAGCGGCGACGTCTGACCCCGTTCTCGTCGTAGTACGAAATCCACCAGCTGCCGCTTCGCTTGTAGACAGAGCCTTCGCCGTTACCTCTCTTCGTGCGCATTGGTCGTGCCTCCGTGTGCGTCAGTGTGCCCTACTATGCAGGCCCATGCAAGCTGGTACTTCAAGGTTGGCCTGTCGATGAGAATGAAGCCCGCGCTGCCGCTTCTCGATTCGCCCCACAGCATTCGTTTCCTCGCGAGTCAAGAGACGGCCCCGTCGCAAGTCCATACCGATTTGATTGCTGAGTCGCCTGACTAGGACCGCCGCGACATCCCTGACACCGCTCGACTCCCTCACCGCATCGATCGACGAACGAATCTCATCGAGTGTGAGACTACTCTGCGCCAGTGCGAATAGGTTTTCCCCTTGCACTCCCGACTGATGTAGCAGCGCGAGCTTGGATTTGGCAGGCTCGCTCACATCCATCCATCGCTGCGAAGCCGCAACACTGATCACGGGTTCTGACATTGGCGTGTTTTTGGCGGGTTGGATGGATGGTTCCCCACAATCCTCTTTGGTGTTTGGGCCAGCCAAACCCCTCCTTGGCGCAGATTCGCTGTTCGTTGTTACCGCAACCCGCAATCCTTTTTCGGGTTTGATCGCATTGCGATGCTCCACCCAGGCAATCAATTTGTCGTCTCGCAGCAGGAACAGGTGAGTTCGTCCTTTCCCACCGTTCGTGCGCTTGAGTTGAATGAAGCCCGCCGCCTCGACTTCCCTCAGATACTTGCGGACTGTCGGCTCGGTTACGCCCATAGCGTCCGCGATCGTCGGAATACTCGGGTAGAATTCTCTTGTCTCGAAGTCAGCCCACGTCAGCGACGTGATCAGGAACTGCCGTTGGCCTGACGGCAGGCCAGACGCAGCCACGGCGCGAAGAAACTTGAATAGGCTGAGGCGATGATTCGGAACACTCATCGCTGCCCCTTGATTTGTGAAACTGCGAGTGCCCGCACATCGCGTGCCCCACTGCTGTGAACTGGGCATCCCAGCTGAACCCATATCCCCAGTTCAGCCGGGCTGTACCGGACAGATCGCCCGATGATGTGGCGCGGGATCGCCCCCTGAGCGGACAGTTCCCAGAGCTTTCGAGGGCTGATCGAGAGCGATGCCGCAGCAGTCGCGGGAGTGACGAGTATTTGAGCACTCGCAGTGGCGTGAGTCGGTGTAGAATCCAGTGCAGCAAGCTCGGTCCCCCTGTTGCTGGCAGGCCGGGGGGGCGTTTCGTCCGAGGGTCTCATGGGCGGCCTCCGATCAGATGCTCGACCGCGGAAGGGCGAAATCGGATCGTTCGACGTCCTAGACGAACCGCAGGCAGTTTTCCCTCCTTGACCCACTGTCTGATCGTGTCATTGGTAACTCCAATCCTGGCGGCTACCTCCCCAACAGTGAGGAGGCGGTCCGTGGCAGGATTCCGGCTGGGATTCGGGGTTGTCATGTAAAAGGGGCAACGGAACTCTGCGGAACTCGGAATCGCCGTTTTGACCCCAAATAGACCGGATGAGCTGGCTTAGGAATTCCTAAGCAAATTCACAACTCGCTTCGAAGGGCGGCACTCCGGACCTCCATCGACTGTGGCCGCTTGCGAGCGGGTCCATGCGCACGCCTCTCGTAATCCCGCACATACCTGACCCAGGTCTCATAGTGCGGAACGGTCGACTCGCCCTCATCGTCGGAGGGGTACGCCGGGCAGCCCAGTTCCGTGATCTTCTCGTACTGAGCCTTTCGAAGAGCATCTTTTCCCTCGGGACATCCCGTTTCCAAGTCTGGGTGTTCTCTCTCAACCCAGCTCAGAGATGCGGCGGCTTTCAGCACGTAGAGGGGGACTTGGGAATGGGCTTCGACTGAATCCGTTGCTGACACATCCGCCGGCGACGTGTTGCCAACCGGCGGCCCTGACTCCGGCGACGGTGACTCTGACCCAAGCGGTCCCAGCAGGGCCAGAGTGTCTCTGACGGTGGCGCTCAGAACGTCGAGACTGATCGGAGGAGTATCAGATGCTCCCGCCGGTAGACCTACCAAGTGAATCATCAGCGGGTGAGCGAAAGCGGGGACCAGGTCGGCAGGGGCCTTGGACTTCGGCCATCTGTTCAGAGTCCTCGATGGCTCTATCAATGGCTGCGCGGCCACCGCGTCATGCAGCGCGATTGCAATCGCAGCTTTGGCAACGACCTTTCGGTTCCCCGAGCCTCGATTCATCCAAGACTGAAGCGACTTCCAGTCGGAAAGCACGAGCAGGTCTAGCGCTGTTTGGCGCGTGTTGGGTTGCGCGATGCCGTTGTCTTTCGTAGCTTGGGTTCTGGGT
>CAYGSG010000005.1:54076-68943 GCA_964352615.1 uncultured Phycisphaeraceae bacterium | reverse complement strand
CGAGCAACCCAATCATCCATGTGGGACACAAATCCTACCGGAAGACGGACGGCACACCGGCACGCACCAAGACCTACTACGCGGAGTGGAGCCTCGGCAACAAGCAGCGACGTCGGAGCCTGAAGACCAAGAACAAGGCGGCCGCGATCAACGCCGCCCATGCTCTGCACGACAAGATTTGCAATGGCGAGCGCCTCGAAGCACCCAAGGAGTACACCGTCGACGAGGCGGTGACGATGTACCTCGATACTTGCCGGGCTCGGAGGCTCAAGCCGCGGACGATGACCGCGTACGAATACACCCTTGGCAATCTCACGGACTTCTGCAGAGAGCGACCGGTTGTCTATATTGGCCGGTTCGGTCAGGTCGAGTTCTGGGCGTTCGCCAATACCATGAGCCATCTGGCCAAGAAAACGGTGTACGACAGGATGGTGATAGTTCAGCAGTGCTTTAAGTGGTGCTGCGATGATGCGGAGATCATCCAGAAGAACCCGATCCGAAAGCTGAAGCTCAAGAAGCCATCGTCGTCGAAGAAGCCGTGCTTTACACCGCAGCAGCTTCGCGAGTTGATTGTCAACGCGGATGACTACCTCAGACCGATCGTCGTCTTCCTCGGCTACACGGGATGTCGCGTTGGTGAGATGCAGGAACTGCTTTGGGAGGATGTGCACCTCGACGCCAACGGCAACGGCGTGCTCGACATCCGGCTCGGCGGGTCCGACGGTGAAACCAAGGGCAAGAAGTCACGCCGGATCCCGATCCATCCGGAGCTGCGGCCGTACCTGGAATCGATGCCCCGCATCGATGAACGCGTGTTCCATTCACGCCCGTCCAGGTTGTACCCCCGCGGCAACGGCCGGCTCGTCGACACGCGGTTGCTGGATCAGATCAAAGCACTGTGCGCGAGGTGCGGCTTCGAGAATCCGAAGCAGTACACGACGCACACATTTCGGCACACTTTCGCATCGATGCTCGCACGCCAAAACGTGTCGCAACGCTACGCGTTGCAACTGATGGGTCACACATCGAGCAAGATCCTCGACATGTACTTCTCCGTCTACGACGAGGACGCTGTCAGGGCCATTGAGGCAATCAAGCTTCCGCCGAGTCAGCCGTCCGAGGATTAAGCGGGCTCTACTTCGAAGGGCTCATGCTCTAGCCGTCCCCACGCTTCGCGTGCTGCTCTTGTAAATACTGCCTTGGTACCGACGCGGGTGAAGCGGGCACCCTCGTGATGCACGAGGCCGGCGGCTGACCAGTATCGCAGCGAGACGCGCGCGACGTAGTCCGGCAGTTCTTCACTCAGCCGGCGATCCGCCGCGGCCTTGATCGTTGCGAAGAGCTGCGACTCGGCAGTCGCCGCAACAGCAGCAACAACAGCCCGGTAGTGCGGCAGAGGCACCTTGTACGGCCTCGCCGACGCGTCGGGACGGACCTCGGTCAGTGCGGGGCCGCGGGGCGAACTCTCGACGCAGTAGGTGGCGGCGCGCACGCGAGCACGCGGACCGACAATCCGCCGGCGGCGAGCGTCGTTGAGCGTGTCGAACTCCGCGGTCACCGCGGCTTCGAGATCGTTCAACTTGCGGGTGAGCGAAGCACGCGTACCTGAGTGTTTGACGAGTGTGCGCACCTTGTCGAGCACCGCACGCCAGTCCTGATGTGGTGTACCTGATCGCATCATATCGAGATCATGGTACGCCGGATCTGCGAGGTGGCGTTCATCGCGAGTACCTGGAATTCACCGTTTTCCGCAAGGATCCAATGCGTTTGTGCCGCATTTCCTCTGGCGTTTAAAAACGACTTGCAAATTGTGCTGATTAGTCCGGCCCTTCACTTGCCTTCGCGTTTAAATGGGGTGTACTACGCCGGTTCACCACTACGGCGTACATGGAGGCATGCGATGAGCGAGATTGACACAAAGACGGCGGCGGAGATCGAGGCGGCGGGCGGGCGTCTGCTCGCGTGGGCGAAGCAAACCGGTGGCGTGCTCACTGTCGCCGCGATGCTCGGAAGCGACGATGAGTCCGGAGGGCTCGCTTCGCAACCGGAGGCTCTGTTCGCAGCGTCCATGGGCGAGCTTGAAGAAACAGAGATCGCGGTGCTCTTGGCTCAACTCGACGTCGCGGTGCTGGTCCTGCTCTCGCGGTTCGCACCGCACTCGGATCTTGGTGAGGACGCGTTCCGGAGGATCGTGAACGACGCCAGGAGACAAATGCTCGACGCCGAAGGCCTGGACCTTTGCGACGAGTGCGGCGGATGACCGGCAGAGGGGAGAGAGGCTCGCTGCGGCGTTGATGCGTCGCGGCGGGTTTGGTGTTTCAGTCTTTAGTAAGGAGGTACGCGATGGATGCACAGTTCTGTTTTCGAGGAAGCGAT
This sequence comes from uncultured Phycisphaeraceae bacterium, assembly GCA_964352615.1. GTDB lineage: Bacteria > Planctomycetota > Phycisphaerae > Phycisphaerales > UBA1924 > OFTM382. The sequence goes on along the minus strand of CAYGSG010000005.1, from coordinate 66,567 downwards.
GGGTTGGACAAGAAGATCCGCATGATCGCGGGACGCTGCTCCGGGGCGACCCGCGACATGCCCCGCACGTTGTTGGTTGGGATTACGGCACCCGATCCGACGACCACGCCCGACTGCGAGCACGCGGAGCCGCGTGCGTTTTGGATCAATCAGCTCGACACGCAGATCACCTTCAAGGCGGCCGCTGAGATGCTCGGTGCGATGCAGGGGCTGATCGACATGCTTGAGGGCGAGTTCGTCGATCGTTTCGGCACTGAGTTCAGAGAGGCCATCGACGACGCACGCGGTCGCGGGCACTCGGTTCGGATGAACATGGTGCCGACGGAGCCGGTGGCGGCGCGCCCGTGGCCGCAGCCGTGAGACCCCCAAACTGCGAAAGCTGCCAATCGTGGTCGCCGGCGTGCCAACAGAAATGTGGTCCCGCTCACGCGATTCGAGGAAGGAGTTTCGACGGCGTCATGGAAGTACAGAAGCGGAAGAGCATGAACCAACACGGTCGGTCATCGGATCCGTCCGGCGGCGGGGGCGACGGTAGCCCTCGACGTCGCGGACGGAAAGCGAAACCGGTCAGGTTCGCTGCCGCTGAGTACAGACGGCAGTCGCCGCAGGAGGAGCAGCTTTTCCGTGAGGCCGTCCGCCTCCTGATCGCAGCGATCGCTCGCGATGTTCTGGACGGTCAGAAGGAGAGCAGGCATGAATGATCAGCCGCTCAAAGGGGAACACGGAATCCCCGTCTACAGATCCTCGACAGAGGAGCAGCTCGAATCGGTCCCCGCACAACGTAAATACATCGGCGAGTGGTTCGACCGGATGGGCATGATCGCGTTGGATCCGATCGACTTCGGTGGTCGCACGGGATCCGACGAACGGAACATCGACGCCATCGCAGACGAGGCGATCCGTCGCAAACTGGCCGGTGAACCGGTCAATTGTCTCGTGTTCTACGACCCGACGCGACGAGCTCGTACGGGTGGCAAGCACTGGATATCTGTTCAGTATCGTCTTGAGCTGCACGGCATCGAGGTGATCTCGGTCACCAGGTGGACTCCACACAAGTCACCCGGCGACGATCTCATGGACTACGTCGATGCCATGTCGGCACGTCAGTCTTCAGAAACCGCGGCCAATGCATCGGCCCGCAACTCGATGTTGCGGCTGCTGGATGGCAAGCGGAACCACTCATCACGGGCACCATACGGGCTCGATCGCCTGTACATCGACAGCAAAGACGAGCCGGTGGAGATCGTCCGCGAGCACCCGGATGGCCGGCGAGAGGTCATCGACGCGGTTACGGGGAACACGAATTACACGCTGCAAAGAGGCGAGTTCTACGACAAATCGGATCGCCATCGCGTTGAGCTGATCGAGGGTCAGCCCGACCGGGCAGAGACCGTGCGTCGGATCTTTTATCTCAAGTACATGGAGGGTCTTGGGGCGAACCGAATCGCCAGGATCCTAAATGACGACGGACTCATGGCATCGCAGGGCGGGTACTGGGAACGATCATCGATCGATGCTATTGCTGGTAACCCCGTGTACCTCGGACGTGGCAGGGCAAATGCTGTCAGCAAGGCGTTTTACTACCGCCAGCATCCGGACGGGCCGCAATCGACTGGTCGCGATGTAGGCGTGCCGGTGAAGGTGTTCCGGCCGCAAGAAGATTGGGTATTCCGCGACTATGACGGCCTTCGTGACTTCTTGCCTGCCCCTGTTCGCGAGAAGGCCGAGGCCGCAATCAGCGATCGCCTCGATCGGGCCGCTTCGGGTCGTATTCCCGAGAAAAAAAAGGTTCACGCCAATGGCCGAGGAAACTGGCCGTTGAGCGGGATCCTGCTCGACGAGCGAGTCGGCGTGTTGATGATCGGCACGGTATCCGGACGCAGAGGACACAGGTACTACACGACGGCGAAGCTCGCCAAGCTCGCGATGACCACCAAGCCAGTCAAAGAGGTCAAGATCCCGGCGGACCCGCTGGAGCGGTTCGTGCTGGAGCGTGTCGAGCAGATCGTCTGCTCGCTGCCCACGCTCCATGATGACATCGCGGCCGAGTTGGTGCGGCAGCAGGCCGAGCGTGAGAATCAGAAGGGCAACCTGCCTGAGGTGAAGAAGCAGCTCGCACGCGTCACGAAGGCCATCGAGGTGCAGAATCGGATGCTGTCCCGCGTGGACGACACCGCACGCATCGAGGCCGAGCTTGAGCGGCTGAACGACGAGGCGACCGCCCTCGGTCATCAGATCACTCTCTTGGGCGGCGGTGACGAACTCGCCCGCGAACAGATCGACGAGATGGTCGGTGTCGTCGTCGAGCGGCTCGAAGCCCTCGGAAGTGACGCCCTCGATGGCGACCGCACCGCACTCCGATCGCTCTGCGAGGTGCTGATCGATGAGGCCATCGCGAATCCGGAGACGCGTGAGGTGCGGTTCAAGTTTGCTCTGCCCGGTTGGGCATTTGACGATGCAAATGGAAGGGCAGTACCCAAGCTCGAACCCAAGCGTGGGCGGCACCCTTCCAAATGGGCGAGCGTGACGCTGGAAGAGGCAACTGCATCTGTGCCAATGCGTTGCAACAAGGCGTGCCGTCGAGGATTCAAACGGCGTGGGTGCGGCCCATGCCGTCGCCGACGCAAGGCGGCCTGAGGATCCTTGCGGGTCGACGCAGGATCCGGAAATGACCATGTCGGCCTCGACCCAAAGGTCGGGGGCGGCCTTCAGAAAAAAATCTCGTAGAGGCTTCGCCGTCGAGCACACGGAGGCACCCATGACTTCACCTCAGGGCTTAACTGATTCGCAGCGAGCCATCCTGATGGCTATCGATTCGGTACTGGTGCAGGCCACACCTGGGTCGCACGTATTGGCCGCTCAGCAGATCAGGCAGCTGTGGAGCGAACAGTACAGTGTCTTTCAGTCGCAGTTAGTGATGCGGGCCGAGTCGTGGAGGCGGCGACAGATCAAGATCATGCACCCACTCCCTGATCCCAACAGAGACTGCGAGCGATTGATGAGCTTGCTTGCCCTTCCGGGTGATGTGAGCCCGGGTGTCCCCGCTCCCCGAAGAACGGCCAGGCGTGGCCCCAAGCAGTGCGAGGTTCGGAAGATCCGCAGGCCCATCACTGACGCCGAGATTGAGAGATTTCTCGACCTGATTGAGGCGGAGGGCATCAGCGCGGTGTTCGACCCCGGTGTGAGCGTCATCGATGACAACCTATTCCTACCGCCGCTCTTAGTAATCGATGGCGTTGGCGTGTTCTACGATCAGATCGCCCCCGCGTACGATCGTGGTGAGGTTAGGCGACAGTGGGATGCCTCGAAAACGCCGCCTGCGTGGGCACTCGCCGCCGACCTCACGCTCATCGGGATGCTGCGTGAGCGAAAGTGGACGTGGCAGATCGCGGACCGGTACTACAAGCGGCTGCCCTGGGGCCACCCGGCTAAGACGACGCCTATCGGGCGGCCGGGGTGGAAGAGGATCACCGGGACGCTGTCCACGCAGAGGCTGATTGAGCGGAAGTCGAGTCAAACTTGGCGGCTGACTGACGCTGGGGTGTCAGTCGCGGGATTCCTTTCCGACACGTGGGGACACCTTGGGAAGTAGATGTGCTGCAAGACGCCAGATCTTGTTCAGTTCACTTCGACTTGTACATCTCACTCGAGCCTTCGACGGCCTCACGCAACCCGGTTTCGGGTTCCTCAACAACCGCGTCGACCGGAGAAGCGGGGACGGCGCCAACGTATTCTGCGATTTGGCCGTGTCTGACGGCTCCAACAGTCGGAGATACCTGCTGACGAAGGCGAGCTTGACCATCGCAAGGTAGTGGACCGCGAGCTTCTCGTAGCGCGTGCCGAGCCGGCGGTTGTGCTTGAGCCATCCCACGCACCGATCGACCACATTACGCCCCTTGTAGATCGCCCGGCTGATGACGCGCCGGCCCTCACGACGGAGCTGGTCCGAGCGCTGCGGGATCACGTCCCAGACGCCGCGACGCTCGCACCAGGCGCGCACACGCGGGTAGCTGTACCCCTTGTCGCCGAGCACCCACGTCGGACGCCGATACTTCGGACGCACGGCGTCCATCGCCGACTCAAAGCTCTTGGTTTCGTGCGCCTGACCCGCCGTCACCGTCACCGCCAGCGGCACGCCGTTGCCAAAGGTCACGAGGTGGACCTTGGATCCCCACCCGCCACGTGAACGACCACGGGCGTGGTCCAGAGGCTCGTCCGGCCTGCTCTTTGAGGCTTCCGACGCGCCCGCCGCGGAACCGTGCGCACGGATGTTGCTGCCATCGACGCACCAGACGTCCCAGTCGATGAAGCCGTCGGCATCGAGCTTGTAACGCAGGCGGGCGAGGATCTTGTCGATCGTGCCGTCGGCGGTCCAGCGTCGGAATCGGCCGTAGACGCTCTTCCACGAGCCGTAGCGTTCGGGCATGTCACGCCAGGGCGAGCCGCTCTTGAGCACCCACATCATGCCGTCGAGGGTGGTACGGTGGTCGTTCCACCGCCCACCGGGCTTGCGCTTGGGCATCAATGACGCGATCAGCGCCCACTGCTCGTCGGTCAGTTCGTATCGTCGCTTGGGCGGCATCCGGCCTCCTCACAGGAGACCGGGTCCGTGGCCTCCGATGCAAAGCAGCTTCGGTGAAGACCAAGCAATGCGCAACCCGGTCATGCGCCGGAAATCCGATCCGTCAGACACGACCTAACTGCTTAACGCAACGACTCGGCATGCTGAAGTGCCCGTCTCAGGGATGCGATGCCTTCTTCATGTCGCCCATTCTGACATAGAATGGCACCAATGTTATGGTGAGCAAGAACAAAGTCAGAGTGATCAGCTAAGCACGTTGCGTATTCTCGCAACGCACGCTCACTATAATTATTCATGGCAAACATATTCGCGCGTTCAAATCGGCGCACGACCGCTGCAGGATTCTCCATAAGACTTGCGGACAGCCGGTCATACCGACCATGCTCGTCGGTGATAAAGTAGAGCAGATCTGCATCGAGCAAACCGGCGATGCTCCACGACCGCGCGGCCAGTCTTTGATTGTTGTTGCGAGCACTGGCAATCGCCAGTGTCAGCCAGGCGCCTGCGTAATCAGGCTGGGTCTGTGTCGCATGCATCGCTGCTTCTGCCGACTCGCCGTAGTCTCCGGTGCGCAGTAAGCCGTGCGCAAGATCCCCGACTGCCGCAGGGTGACGGGGAGCGAGATCAACTGCACGCTTACTGCTCCTAAGAGAGAGCAGCAAGTACTCTCCTTGCAGTGGTGCCGTAGCACGACTATTAAAGTGTGCGCGAGCAAGCACGATGTGATATAATGCAGAGTCCGGCGACAAGGTGACGGCCGCAGAAAGATCCTGAATTGCTGCATCATATCGGTTCTGCTGTTCACGAATTGCCCCCCGCAAAAACAGCGCAAAATGATCATCCGCATCGCTCTCGATCCGCTCTGTGCACATTGCAAGCACTTGTGCTTCTTCTCCTATAGGACTGACGCTCGCCTCTGGTCGCTCATAGAGAAATAGCATATAATCGGCAATCGCGCCCTCACTATCGCCCGCAAGAAAGCGGCACAGACCCCGGCGACGAATCGCGAGAGGTATTGGCTGCAGCCGAATAGCGTGTTCAATGTCTTGCCGAGCCGCTTCGTAGTTGCCAATATTAAAGTGTGCATACGAACGCTGCATGTATGAGCGAGGCCTGCTTGGATCTGTCCTAATTAACTCGTCGCATATCGCTCGTGATAACCGTGGCTCACTTCCGAGAGCGATACTGGCTCGCAACTGCAATGCAACTATACTGCGTGGATCTATCTGTGAAGCAAGCCGAAGATCCTCCTCAGCAGACTCCAGTCGATCCAGTCCATGCAATAGAGAACCTCTGCGCAAGAGTGCGTAGAGATCGTGTGGTTTTTGGGATAGCCTCAGGCTTAGTTTCTCAATTTCGAGTTCTACATCATCAAAATGCCATGCATTTACTAGCTCAGGATCAGCCGATATCGCCTTGGTAAGCAACTGGACAGCTTCCTCGTCATCGCCTCGCTCGTATGCCATGGATGCCATGGCCGAAAGCGCGCTATAAGCGGCAGGATCAAGATTTGCGGAGCGCTCGTACGCCTTCCAAGCGCCATCAACATCGCCGGATACTTCCAGCCAGTACCCGATACGGTATTCGATCGTAGCTGCAATCTGATCAGTAATCTCTACCACATTCTTGATGGCGATGACCGAGCCAGAGCCTTGCGTTGGTTTGCCCCCACTGTCGGCCGCTTCGCCACATGCGCCCATCATGGCAATGGCCGCAAAGATGCATACAACAGAGCGGATAACTGGTGCCGTATATGGTGGTTGCGAACACTTGCGTATCATTACTGTTCTCCGCATGGCAGTGCGTTGGGGCGAGCGGTGATCTAGTGATTGCCCTCGCGGTGTTTTAAAGAGGCATACTGAGTAACGAGCAGTGGAGACATGCGGCCACGCCCGCCCTTACACTTGTGGTCGCTCCGGACTCCGTGCCCCTTGCGACATCTGTTGCCAACCTGAACTCGGTCACCCTGCGTCTTGCCTATACGCCGGCTAGCAATCGGTAATTGTCTCGGTAGGCCATGAGATCCGGTAGCAAGCCGAATCGATCCAAGCCCTCCACCTGGCCTAATGGCTGCAACAACCAAATGTTAGTGCGATCTGGTGCAAGTACTCCGGCTGCCTGGCGGGGCGTGGTGAAGGTTGCGACATACACCTCGCCGGTCGTTGCGACGAGCACCACAGACATCCCTCCGTGTAGGGATTCGCGCGCGGGCCTTGGGTCAAAGGTCAGTCGCCCATTGCTCTGGGTCTCGGTGAACGGTCGAAACTCTGGAAGATCGGTCAGCGGCTCGGTGGTTGCTGGATCACGGAACTGCTGCTCGGTGAACGCGATTTGCACCCAGCCGTTTTTGTTGTTGCCCCATTCCTTCCGCCCTGATTCTAATGACCACCAGAGGCTAACCAGTTGCCCATCAGCGATGCCCTGTATGCTGAAGGCACGCCAAGAGGCGATCACGCCGCTCATCGAGCCTGGTTCAAATGAGTTAGAATCTGTGATACCAGCCTTATCGGAGAGATTGTCAAGCACCCAGCGGTGCTGGCCATCCGGCAGAACATGCACAGGTCCACCATGCCAAAGAGCCCAGACATTCCCGGAACTGTCCTGGAACCAGTAGTTCTCGGCAGTCCAGTCGGCTCGTGAATACGCCGCATCGGGAGCTACCCTCAGCAACTCCTGAACTATGGAGTTGTCGTCAGACAGACCTGCTCCGAATCTCATACGGAACGATGTGATGAAGTCATCGGCCGTCGCGACAGACGCCAGCAGCAGCGAACGCACACTCTGCCCAGGCTCGATCTGGCCCTCGAACACCTCGGTGGAGGCGCTGCCATTGGCGGACTGGGTGACCAGCAGCACCGCGTACTCGGGATCGACACCCACGATGGTCATGGTCAACAGTCCAAGATCGTCGTTGCCGCTGATAACTGTCCACCCCTCCGATCCACCATAGTTAAATGTGCCGGGGATCTCGCTGAGGTACCCGTGCTCGGGCGACCAACCCGAGCGTCGGCCAAGGGCGTCAGTGACGTACGCCCCCACGGGATCGCGCCAGAAGGCGATCCATCGGCCGCCCGCCTGCCCCAAGCTCGACAATAAGCCCGAGTACCGTCCCTCCTCCATGTCGTCGGCTGACGAAGCGATGCCCAGTTCCTTGAGCACGGCGGCCTGCACAACTAGGTCCGAATTGAGTGCGTTGTGGTCCAGTCCTGTGAACGGGCGGCTACGAGACCGCAGGGCATCGCGGAACAGGGCCGCGGATCGCAGCGGCACCGTCGCGTCGCCGTTACCCAGATGCGACCGCTCTCGGTCAAGCCACCAAGCTTCTCCCTGCGCCGGTGCGCGATAGCCGTCCACATAACTATAAATGTCCAATGCAATAATTGTCTGCGTAGAGAATTCGTCTAGGAGAGGGAGTGTGCGGGGACCAACTAATTGCCATGCGCTATCCACGGTTGGAAGGTCCGTCGTGAAGAACGACACAACCTCCACCCGATCGTGCAAATACTGTATCGTGCTGGTATTTAGGTCCATCGAGAGGGTGTTCTGCAGGTGTGCCGGGGCGGTCAACAGCTTGATTCCCTCATAAATAAAGGGATAGGTTGCTAGCAGCGCTCGCCCCGTGGGGATGTACATGTGGATGAACGCCTCGGCCTGCGTGCGGAACCATCGATGGGATACGGCGTGAGCGAGCCGGGCGGTATCGATGGTGTCGCCTGCGATGGGGCTAGTGATGACCAGGCCTTTCTCGGTCACCTTCTTGTAGGCTGACCAGACCAACTGCCCGATGAACTGCTTGTAGAATCCATCTATTGCTAAGTTGTCATTGAGCAAGTTCCACGCCTTGGGCGCGCCCTCGTGCGGAACGGCCATCGAGATCAGCCTGTTGACCGTGGGCAGGGGCTCCAACTCGGCTCCCTGGCCATCAACGATCTTCTTCCCGAAGAGATTGCTCTGGATGTACGACCTCGCTACCAGTCCGCCGGTCGAATGGGCGTAGATATCGACGCTCGGCAGCTCGCGATGTGGATGCTGTTGACGCCACGCCTCCTCAGCGCGGTCGATCCAATACGTTAGATAATCAATGCCGTGGTGAAAGGTTGGATTATCTCCCAGTGAGTTGATGCGCACACCCGACACCTCCCCATTGACATCGCGCTGCCAAGGCGCGGCCAGGTCAACGCCAGTAGCCTCGTGCACCGGTGCGGGCGGCATGCGCCAGTCGTATGTCGCCACGAACAGGTCCGAACCAAGTGTGTACCCTACATGCGGCAACTGGAGCGAGGCGATTAAGTCGTCGTAGGTCCTGGCCATAGGCTCGATGATTAGCGTGTCCGGGTGCACGCCACGGTTTAGGAGCCAATTCTCCACTGGGCTGGCAAAGGGGTTCAAGCTCAAGGCGGGCATGGTGCCGAAGATGCCTGGCAGGATCAGCAGTGGCCGCAATCCCAAGCGTTCGACAACCGCAAACTGCTGGTCGTCACTGTCGCCGGCGATCTGTGCCCGCAGGCCCACAAGCCCTTGGGCGTTTATGGGCCGATTGAGCCAGCCCACGGAGACCACTTGGTCGTCGAGCACCTGTTCTGCTGCCTCTGCGCGCTCAGCGCCGGCTCGGAGGCCTGTGTAATCGATTCCAAGTTGGCTTGCGCGGTACTCAGCAAACGCTATGGTTTCCGGCTGACCGCTGATCACCCGATCTTCGGCTTGCCCGGGCCTGAAGAGAATCTGCCCGGACATGATGGCGGTCCGGTAGAGAGCCTCGGATCCTGCCCCGCCTTGGAGCGGATCGCCCTCGGAGAGGTTGCCCTGCTCGATGGCGGTATAGAGCACCGTGTACACGCGGTCGCCGCCCGTGGGCGTCTGCTCCTCCGGCCCCTCGACCAGCCCGAGGATGCCGTTGATGCTTGTAGTAAGTGTGCCACTGGCGAGAGGCTGAGCAGGATCAACCGAACCCTGGCTTGACTCAAAGATCGGCATGGTTTCCCAGCCCGTGTCACTGTGGGCGAACCAGATCTTCATTCCTGCCGCTGTTAGGTCCAGTGTGCTGAATACCAGAGCTGAGCCATCTTGGGACATGTGGACCGAGCCGGGAATCAGTCCGCCTGCGTTGAGCCCGTCTGGATCGACTAGGACGCTCACGCCGCGGCCGGGGCCTTCCCACATGACGAGAGAAATCGCAAACCCCTGCTGGGCGTCGATCTCGAACCCCAATACGCGACCACCGTCGATCATCTGGATTGGCTCGATCGAGACTTCGTCGAAAGCAAGAGTCGACTGCCCCGTTCCGTCCCAACTTACAAACCCTTGCACCTGCTCGCCTTCGGTGTCGGTTCGTTCGGTCTGATACACCAGCACGGTCGCATCTCCCGAGCCCGACGCGGAAGAACCACGGAAGGAGCCGTCAAACAGAGCTTCCGCACCTTGCACCGAGATCACTGGCATCAACTCCCATGGCCTTTGCGGCGCTGGGGACGGTGCCGATGGCGCTGTCCACACTTGCCCGACCGGGCGGCCATGGTTGTCTTGGGAAAAGTACGTCGAGCCGAGGAGAACCTCTCCATTCGTGTTGCCCGCCAAGTCAATGATGGAACCCTCGCGCAGAGTCACTCGGTAATACCCGACACCCACCACGGGCACCTCAAGCACGACATTCACCTCTTGAAGCGGGGTGGACATTGGCGTGGTCTGCACGATGCTGGCATTCAGCACGACACCCCCCGCCACACCCATGTACCGCACCTCGAAATCGCTGGCGGCTAGCGGCTGGGTGTCGAGTAGGTAGTTGTCACGCAACACGAGGTTCATGCGCGCTGTGAACGCGTTTGGAGAGCTCAGACCCGAACCAGCCATGTAACCAAAGGGCCCGTTCTCGTCGGCCACAAGCACAGCATAAGGATCGCTGGTCTGCGGTGCGAAGAGGCCAATGCCCTGATCGCGATGGCCGCCACTGGTCTGGAACCACCCGATGCCCGCCAGGCTCCCATCTCCAGCGAAGGTGGCTTCTTCGATATCGTGGTCGAACAGAGCCGTCCACGCCGTGGGCGAGCCCTCGATGTCCCTGGCGAAGTAGTCCAGCCGGGTACCTGAGCCCTCGCTGCGGAGCAAGCCGATGCGATTATCGTCGAGGATGGCCGATGTGACTTCGTTGTCGGCGTCGAACACCGGCCCGGCAAGATCGGCCGCCCAAACGCTGGTCAGCAGGCAGCGGGGCTCCAAAACCTCCAGGCAATCGATAGCACCGCGGGTCGGCATGCGAGACTTAGACACTGGGGAACTCCATTATACTTCTGAGACAACAGTCGCGTAATCGAGGGAGGCCAGGGGACAACAGCTCGTCATATTTTGTGGAGGAGTAGTGGAAACTCTGCTTTCAGCTTGGTGTGTGAGGAGCGACTACTTGCGAGCATCTCGGAGCATGCATCACTTACGCGCATGAAGGCAGGGCCGCATTTGTCGGGTTGTCAGATTATCTCTCCATTGCCTAGAAGAGCCTCACCAATTCAAGCCATACCTTTGAAGTGCTTGCTGGGCGGCGGGGTTGCCCTGCCGTGCAGATGCTCGCCACAAGCGAACAGCTTCGGCCTCGTCTATCGCCACTGCTCTTCCACTCGAGTACATCAGCCCGAGGTTGAACTGGCCCCCGTCGTCACCTTGCTGCACTGCCAAGCGGTACAATCGCACTGCCTCCGCATCACTGCGCGCCACGCCTCTGCCATTTGCATACATTATGCCAAGGTTGCTCTGTGCCTTTGCATTTCCCTGCTCGGCTGCCATCTGGAGCCACTTTACCGCTTCAGCATAATCCTGCAATACCCCACTGCCGTTCATGTATATTACGCCAACATTATACTGGGCATTCGCGTGCCCTTGCTCGGCCGCCATCCGGAACAGTCGTACCGCCTCGGCACTGTTTCGAGTTATACCTCTTCCATCAAGATACATAAGTCCTAAGTTATACTGAGCAGCAGGATACCCCTGCTCAGCAGCCATCTGATACCATCGGACTGCTTCCTCTTCGCTACGAAGGACACCTCTTCCACTGTCGTACATGATGCCGAGATTATTCTGAGCAACGGCATATCGCTGCTCAGCCGAAAGGCGATACAGTCGCACTGCTTCTGCGTCATCATGGTGGACACCATGACCATTGGCGTACATCATGCCAAGGTTGCATAGCGCCACCGGGTAACCCTGCTCCGCCGCAAGGCGATACCACCGGACGGCTTCCTCTGCGCTACGAGCAACACCCGTTCCATTGTCGTACATCGCGCCGAGATTGTTCTGGGCAAGAGCGTAATTTTGCTTGGCCGCCAAGCGAAACCACCGGACCGCTTCATCATGGTTGCGGGGAATACCCCTGCCATTCGTGTACATAACACCAAGGTTGTTCTGGCCGACAGGGTACCCTTGCTCGGCCGCAAGGCGATACCACCGTACCGCCTCCTCAGCATCGCTTGGAACACCCATTCCGTTGTCATACATACGGGCTAGATTGTTCTGGCCTACAGCATCCCCTTGCTCAGCGGCAAGGCGGTAATATGAGACTGCTTCAGTAGCGTCCTGCGCCAGTCCGCCTTGGCCATGCTCATACCACAATCCAAGTATGTTCTGAGCGCTCGCATTCCCTATGCCCGAGGCGCGGCGGTACCACTTTGTCGCCTCGGCATCGTCTCGTTCGAATCCTACGCCATTCGCATACATCCAGGCGAGTTCGACCTGCGCTTGTGAGTGTTCCTTCTCCGCAGCCCGCCGGAACAACCTCGATGTCTCGGCCAAGTCTTTGGCCACTCCACGCCCACTCCCGTACATCCTGCCAAGATTATATTGGGCAGCTAAGTGCCCTTGCTCAGCAGCCATGCGATACCACCGGACGGCTTCTTCTTGCTCTTTTCCCTCTATGCCATCGTACAGC
>CAYGSG010000005.1:0-53976 GCA_964352615.1 uncultured Phycisphaeraceae bacterium | reverse complement strand
GCGATACCACCGGACGGCTTCTTCTTGCTCTTTTCCCTCTATGCCATCGTACAGCAGCGCAAGGTTGTACTGCGCTACTGCGTGCCCCTTCTCCGCCGCCAGCCGCAACCACCGCTCTCCTTCAGAGTCATCTTTCTGTACGCCGAGGCCATTGACGTACATGATGCCGAGGCTCGCTTGGCCATCAGCATGCCCATGTTCCGCCGCAAGGCGGAACCACTTCACCGCTTCTGAGTCATTCCTTGTTACGCCGCGGCCAGTGACGTAACGGATACCAAGCTTGAACTGGGCGTCAGCATCACCGTTCTCGGCGGCTACTTGCTGGGTGGCCATCTGGCTCGCGTCGTCCTGCTGAGCGCTGAGCGAAGGCTGTACTAAGGCATTGCCTAAACTTGCAGCAGCCGCGATGACAAGATAGCAGATATACGTCGTTGCCAGCCCAATCTTGCTACTCGCCGCGATGCGCGGCCAGTGAAACTCTGTCATAGAAACAGCATCTGAGGGATGTACACTATTATATTGTGACCTAGTCAACATAGCGTGGTCCTTCTTCGGGTTGTTACAGCGTGGCCCGACAGGAAGCCACGCTTGTTTGTATGCTCGTTCTCGTAAGCGCGGTTCCCAGATCGCAATGCGATCTACTGTGTATGAATGCGTCTCAGCGCTTGGGAGCGGGACACGCCGTTGTAAAAAATTGTTAAAAAACCTATTTGCATTCCCCTGGCTAAGCCGTGCGTTTTGTCTATGCAGCCATTTTGCCATGCCATCGAGCCTCCCCTCGCTGGTTTCCCCAAACAGAGTTGCCACCAAGAGTGTCGCCCAGATGATTTCAGCTTGGGTACCCAGAAACTTTCATTACCCCCAACCGACAGAGTTTCTGCGAGGTTCCGCTCCGTATCCGTTCTCACGAGTGTGGCAGCTTGGGTCAGGACTGAATAGGCCCAGAGCGTCACGGGCGAGGTCCATAGCGTGCGGGCACGAATGCGGCGGCAGCGATTGGCGTAAGTCAGAGTGAATATGGATGTCTGCAATCGTTGCATCATGCATCTCGGCCTTGTGCTCGGCATCGGACTCGCTGAAGCTCGCAGCAAGAGGATCTGCCTTGGTGATACCCCAACCGTGGGTGAACCACAGGGCTCCCCCACAGAATGCGCAGAGCCAAGCCAAGCGCGGAAGCGGAATTTCAGAGTTTTTTTGCCCCCGGGAGGCCCGGAGGCCGCATTTCTGCTTCGGATATTGTTCACAGACGTCCTTCGCTGTCCCCAGACGTGTCGAGAGTGGGCCAAGCAATAAAGGATATCGATATCGGCAATGGGTGATCGGTGGTATATGGATGTCGGGCATGTATTTACGTGAAAAGAGTTCTTCGGGCATACGATCTCTGATGCATGGCGGACAGCCTCCGATGACCGTCTCGGACCCGGCGGACTTTGGAGCGCATAGCTTCGAGGACCTGCACGAACAGGTACGGCTGCTGGCTGCAGCACAGTTTTTCAATGAGCAGTCCGGGCACACGCTTCAGCCCACGGCGGTGGTTCACGAGGCCTGGCTCCGGCTTGCCGCGAAAGCCGATGGTTCGCTCGACACCGAGGCGGCGTTCCGGCAGTGGGCCGGCAGGATCGTTCGGCAGGTTCTGGTCGATCACGCCCGCAGGCGCATGGCGGCGAAACGTGACGTCCGTCGGCGGGTTTCGCTCGTGGATGCCCCATCGGAAGGGGGGATGACGCCAGAGGCATTGCTCATGCTTTCGGACTTGCTCGATCAACTGGCCACCACGCAGTCTCGGATGGCGGCCGTCATCGAGATGAGGTACTTCGGCGGCATGAAAGATGCTGACATCGCGTTGCGCCTCGGAGTGACCGATCGCACGGTCCGCCAGGATTGGGCGATTGCCCGTGCATGGCTCTACGGCAAGCTGCGGGAAGATTGATTCCAGAAGACGCTTCCGCTTCGGAAGAGAAACAACGCAGAGATGGACGTGAAGCACCCGCATTTTGAGCAGGACGGAGGTTCTAGGCTGGCGGACCCAGCGGACCCCCAGAGGTTTGAGCGTGTCCGGGATGTGCTGGGTGAGCTGCTCGAAACCCCCCCTGAACAGCGGGCAGCACGGCTCGATCAACTCGCGGGCAGCGATCCGCCCCTGCGAGCCGCGGTGGCCGAACTCCTCGCTCTCTCGGAAGCCGCGGATCGGGCGGGGTTCCTCGATACGGGTGGTGACGGTCCAGGACGACCAGGGCCACTCGATGAACCGCTCGCCGAGTTGCCAAAGAGTGTTGGGCCCTACAAAGTGCTCGCCCGGCTTGGCGAGGGTGGCACCGGCGTGGTGTACCTCGCGGAGTCACCCGCTCCGATGCACCGGCGTGCCGCGGTGAAACTCGCACGGTCCAGCGTTCGTAGCCAGATCGCGTCCCGGGCCGACATCGAGGCCGAGGCGTTGGCTTCGATGAATCATCCGGGTGTCGCCCAGGTGTTCGAGACCGGTGTGCTCGACGACGGACGGCGGTGGACGGCGTGCGAGCTGGTCGATGGGGATTGGATCAGTAGATCTGCCTCGTCGTCGGGGTGGCGGACCAGTGTGGAGCTTCTGGTCCAGACGGCCGAGGCCGTGCACCATGCGCACCAACGCGGCGTCATCCATCGGGATCTCAAGCCTTCAAACCTTCTCGTGGTGAGGGGCGCCACGCCGCCACGCGTCAAGGTCATCGATTTCGGGGTTGCCCGGCTGCTGTCCGCGTCATCCGGGGCCGACGCGGTCACCGAACCCGGGTTGCTCGTCGGCACGCTCGCGTACATGTCACCGGAGCAACTCGCTGGGAGTGCGGTCGACGCCCGGACTGATGTGTACGGCCTGGGTCTCGTGGCCGCGGAGATGCTGACGGGCACTGCCCCGCCCGGGCGTGCGGGCGGGCTGGACGGTCTCACAACCGCGGCGCGGCGTCCGGTGCGTGTCCGCCTGACGGGGTGTGGCGGTCACGAGCGGGACCTCGAGGCGGTGATCGAAACCGCGACCAACCCCGACCCCGCCTTCCGCTATCCGTCCATGCAACACCTCGCCGACGACCTCCGGCGGGTGCTCGCCAGCGAGCCCGTCACGGCGCGTCGCCCCAGCCCGCTCTGGCGGCTGAGGCTGTACGCGACTCGTCACCCGTGGTCCTTCTCGGCCACGGTTGTTGCGTGCGTGGTGATTACGGGGCTCGTCGCGGCATTGTCGGTCTCCCGGGGCAAGCTGTCAGCAGAGGTCAAGGACCAACGGCAACTCATCAGCGAGCTCGTCACCGATACGCTGCTGGGCCTGCGGGACATCCGCGGCACGAGCGAGCAGCGCGAGGCGATGGTCAACACCCTGTTCGATCGTCTGGCCCGCCGGCTCGCCGAGAATCCGAGCGACCCCGACCTGCGGTCTTTGCAGGCTCGGCTGCTTCGCGAGCGCGGTGATATCGCCGCCAGCCTCGGCCGGTTCGAGAACGCAATGGATGATCTGAATCGCTCCCGGGAGGTGTACGCCGGTCTCGCCGACGAACGCTTTGGCGGCGTCGGTCTCGGGCGGTTGCACGCCGAGGCCATTGTCCGCATCGGAGACGTCGTGCTGGAGCGGGATCGCGCGGCGGGCGTTTCCGAGGCGATGCGGTTGTATCGCGAGGCGATGGTGGTGCAGGAGTCGCTCATCCGTGAGCGTCCGAGTGAGCTTGGGCTGCTTGACGACCTGTGCTGGAGCTACGACCGCATCGGTGATCTGGGTGATAAGTGGCAAGCCCTGCCCGACAGCCAACTCGAAGCGTGGTTGAACCGGCGGGTCGAGCTCAGTGAATCACTGCTCGCCCTAGATCCGGAGCGGGCCCACAGCCGCTACAACCTCGCGACCGGTCACCTGCGGCTGGCCCGCTTCTTGGGCATGCGGGCAAGGAACGACGCGTCCGCCGCGGCGGTCGCCGAAGGGCTTCCGCATATCTGGGCCGCAGTGCAGGCCGAGCCGGACCGGACGATGTTTGTGCAGATCCTGATCGGCATGCTCTCACGGGAGGTCCGCACGCTCGTGACGCTCGATCGTCACGCGGAGGTCCCCGCGGCGGTCCAGAAATTAGTGGACACTGCCCGGGCTCAAGTACGGCTGCAACCGGGCGATGTGGACTCCGAGGGTATCTTCATCAGTGTGCTTGGGCAGGCCGCTCGCACGTTGGCGGAGATCGAACGGCATGAGGAGGCCAGTTTGTACGCCTTAGAAAGCTTGGATCGGCTCCCAGACTTGAAGGCGATCGTCTCGCCGTCGCGGGTCTCCGAGCTCGATGAGGAAGAAGCGTTCCTGCGGGAACTGCTCCGTCAAGCGCCCTGAGTCCTACCTCTGTCCGCGTCTCGCAGACAGACCTATAGCGTTCGCACGCTTTAGTTACACCATCGCTGCCCCTTGCCATACCCGGCACATGCAAGGGCAAGTGTCTATGCAGATGTTGGTTCAGAACTGATGAGAAGACGCAGTACTGACTGCGCTCACACCCGTTCAATGGTCCATTCGTGTAGTTCGGAATCCTGAGTACGTCCAGTCTCTGCCTGGAGGCTTGGACGATTAACAAGCAGAGATTCGGAGAACGGCAAATACGAAGAATGGCCCGAGGCGGCATCGCATTTGTCGCTGGCCCCCTTCATGACCGCGATGATGGCGGCAGCCCGCTAGAAACGCCTGATCCATCCACGTTTCGGAGCTCTTGAAGTGCCCCTCGCTGATCTTCCGACGGATGATCTGTGGGGACATTCGGACGGCTCGGGCCGCCTCTTCCAGCGGATGATCTGCCGCAAGCCGAGCTCTTCGCCGGCAGCCTGGTCTTAGGGTTAGGTGATTCTTGCCATGCCGGTGGTGTACATCGCATCCTGATCGTCTTCCACTCGCCGGACGGGTCACGCACGATACTTGGGTGATGGGCGGCCCATCTCTCAATCGGTGGAGGGCTTGGAGTGCCAGGGTGGGGGGAGGCCGTACTTGCAGGGTTGGCGTTGGCCTAGAACTGGCCTTGATTCGCCAATCCGAAGCGGTTCGAATCGCATCAGATGGTTTGGAATCGATCGACGCAAGGTGCTTGCAGGCAGGTATTTACCGACGCAGACTCCGTTTGCGGCTCTGGGGCCGTGCCCGGCCGACACAGTCCCTCCCTCTCCGCTTACCAACAGCCGGTCGTTGACCCGACACGCGGTCACGGCGCGGAAGCGATGACCCGGATACCTTGGCCATGCTCAAACTTGCCTTCGTCAGCAGATACCTACGCCTGCTGGAGCCGTCAGACATGACCTAGACGAGCTGCGTGGAGCGGGCGATATCGGTGCGCATGTGCTGGCCAGCAAACTTGATCTTGGCCGCAGCCTCGTAGACCAATTCGCGCGCTGCATCGAGCGTCTCGCCGGTTGCAACCACGGAGAGCACCCGGCCGCCTGCGGTCACCAATTCGCCCCGGTCGTTGGTCTTGACACCCGCGTAGAACACCAGCACATCGTTCATCGCCTCGGCCTGCTCGATGCCCTCGATCTTGACACCAGTGATCGGCTTGGCTGGATAACCCTCGCTCGTGAGCACGACGCACACGGTCGGGCGGGGGTCCCACTTGAGTTCGATGTCGCCGAGCGTTCGGTTGGCGCACGCGAGCATGAGCTCGAGCGCATCGCTACGCAGCCTTGGCAAGATCGCTTGGCACTCCGGGTCGCCGAATCGGACGTTGTACTCAAGTACTTTCGGGCCAGCGGGCGTAAGCATGATGCCCGCGTACAGCACGCCGCGGTAGTCGATGCCCTCGCGGCGGAGGGAGTCGACGGTAGGAATCAGCACGTCGCGTTCAATGGTGGCCAGCGTGCGGTCGTCGAGCGTAGGCGAGGGACTGAACGCCCCCATGCCGCCGGTATTCGGCCCGGCGTCGTTGTCGCCAAGTCGCTTGTGATCCTGAGCGGTCGGCAGGAGTTGGATCGTTCGGCCGTCGGAGATGGCCAGCACCGAGACCTCGCGCCCGGTAAGACGCTCTTCGATGAGCACGGTCGCTCCTGCATCCCCAAACATGCGGTCGACCATGATCGAACGCAAGACTTTGTGCGCTTCGTTGAGCGAGCCCGGCAGCACCACGCCCTTGCCCTTGGCCAAGCCAGAAGCCTTGATGACGGGCACCTGCTCGCGCGAGCTGAGGTAATCCGCCGCCGCGTCGTAGTCGGAATAGGACCGGCCGCCAGCGACGGGCACGACCGCTGCCTTGAGCAGGTCCTTGCACCACGCTTTATCGGCTTCGAGCCGGGCACCGTCGGCGTTCGGGCCGAAGACGGGGAAACCCGCAGCGCGGAGTTTATCGCCGTAGCCCTGCGCGAGCGGCTCTTCTGGACCGATGACCACGAGGCCGATGTTGTGTTTCTGGCTGTACTGGACGAGGCGGTAGAGGTCTTTGTGGGTCACGTCGTAGTCAACGACGGTGCCAAGGCGGGCGAGCGCCGGGTTATCCCCGTGGGAGACGTGGAGTGTGCCGAGTCTGGGCGATTTTTTGATCGCCCACGCGATTGCATGCTCGCGGCCGCCGCCCCCGATGAGCAAGACATTCACACGGTCGGGGCAATCGGCAGTATCCATGTCGGACTATAGAGCCGCGTTCGGGAGTCGATAGTCGGCACCACCGATTATGAACAAGGTCCTATGAGGCCGAGCAGGGCCAAGAAATCGCCGAAGCTGACCATGCCGTCTGCCCCGAGCGAACCAAAGTCGTCGGCGATATCTCCCAGACAACTCGGCTGACCGCCGGGGCAAGGCCCGATGAGGCCCAAAAGCGCAAGGAAGTCTCCGAAGCTGATCATGCCGTCTGCTCCGGGCGAGCCAAAGTCGTCGGCGATGTCACCGAGGCAAGGGCCGGGAGCGTCAAGCCCATCGAGGCGAAACACAACCACGGTGTTCTCGCTGATGGGGTCGCCGTCATCGACGACGCCAAGCAGCGCTCGGCCGCCATCGTTCAGCGATGGGCCGAGGCACAGGCCCTCAAGATTGGCGTGCGTGCCCTGGTAGACGAGCGTCTTGGAAACTGGCGTAATGGAGGCACCCATAAGCGAGGGGAGGCCTGCGACATCGGTCGCACCAGCGATGTCTACGCTGTAGATTCGGGTGAGAAACAGCGGGTTGGCTAGCGCGAGCGAACGCTCGACCGCCAATAGGCTCCCGCCGGGCAAGGCGACCAACTCGCTCAAGCCACTCTGGCCGGAGTTGCCGCCTGGGATTGAAGCCCCGTGCATCGGTTCAACGAGGTACGCCCACTGTCCGATCTCGGTGCCGGTGGCATGGTCCTGCGATCGCAAGCGAACCACGGTCCCGGTGCTCGGCGTCGCGATAGCGCCGTCAACGGTCAGGGCCTCTTCGTTGGCGGTCCAAACAACCCCATCGTCGTAGGAGAGCGACTCGATGCCCCGGTTGGGCCTGCGGTTCGTGTACACGCCCGGCAACGCGGTCAGGCCAATCGACAGGCCGGTCGAAGCGTTCGCCTCGCGGATGGTCATGGTGTTCTCATCGGCGATGAGCAAACTGCCGGTGGCGGTGCGTGCGATGCCCTCATGGTCGCCTGAAAACGCGAGGGAGAGCCCTTGCATGTTCGCCATCGAGCCAATCGTGCCATCGGCAGCGATCGGCAAGTCGAACAGCACCACCTTATCGCTGTTGTCCATGACGGCTGCGTAACGGTCGCCGCCGAGCGCGCACACTCCGCTCAGGCCCGCGACCGCGAAGCTCGCCGTGAACTGATCGGTTATAGGACTCGAAACGCTTACGTCACCCAGGTAAGTCACGCTCAACTGTCCCCATGCGGGCACCGCGAAGCAAAGGCAGGCGATGGCTGAGCGAGTCAAATACGGCTTGAGGCGTTGGGAGAGCACGCGTCCATGGTACCGAACGATCTCGCAGCGCACAGCATTTTCGGCAGTTCTTGCCTGTCTACCCGCATGGATACCTGTTGGCTGGTTGGAACTTCCCACGCATTCCGATAGGCTGAGAACCTCTTGAGCACTGCAATACCATCAAGCCGACGCCATCCCGTGCGATTGCTCGCCGCGATTGGCTGCGTGGCTGCATTCGCAGTGATGGGTGGATTGGCTTCTGTTCGCATATTGATTCCATCACCGGCAGTGGACCCGGAAGCCGAGGCGCTCGCAGACCGGCTGGTTACCGAAGTGGTCCCGATCTTGGACGAGCACTGCTTTGCCTGCCACGGCAAGCGGCGGGGCAAGGGGGACGTGCGGTTCCACGAGCTTGACACAGTCGACGAAGCTGTCGCCGAGCTTGAGAACCTGCTGCTCGCCCACGACCTGCTGGCTTCGCACGAGATGCCGCCGAAAGACGAGCCGCAGCCAACACAAGCCCAGCGCGACACGGTTATGCAGTGGATCACCGACATGCGCTCGTTTGCGGACGCGACGCAAGACATCGATCCTGGCTGGTTCTCCACCCGCCGGCTCAACAACGACGAGTACCGGTTGACCATTCGCGACTTGCTGGGAGTCGACCCATCGCGCGTGGATATCGCTGCTGGCCTTCCCGCCGACAACCTTGGATACGGGTTCAACACGATCGGTGATGCACTAACGGTTTCGCCCCTGCATGTTGAGTCGTACCTCGCCGCAGCGGAGCAGGCGATCGACGTCGGCCTGGGGCCCGTGATCGACGTGAGCACCGAACCACGCAAGCTCGGACCTATCGAAGGCTTTAAGGGCAGCCGAGCGCTGCCCTCAGGCGGGCAGTTCATGTTCTCCGGCGGCAGCTTGCGGGTGATCGCGCCGCTCTCAACCGAATCCGTCTACGAAATCGCGGTCACGGCGTGGGGTGTGCGCGGCGGACCCGACCTGCCCAGGCTCAGCCTTCGCGTTGACGACCGAGAGCTCAAGGCGTGGGACGTCGAAGCCGAGGACAAGAATGAGCCTCAGCGGTTTACGGTCACAACGACGCTCGACGCCGGGCCGCACGAGATCACGGTTCACTTCACGAACGACTACTACGTCAAAGACGAAGCCGACCGGAACCTCGCGGTCGAGTCGATCGATATCGCAGGCCCGCTTGATGCCGAGGGCGCCCGGCGGGGCGGCGCGTGGAACGAGATTTTCTTCATGGAGCCCGGGCCTGATACCGTGTCTCAAGCCGGCGCAGCCGAGCAAATACTGGCACGATTCGCCCAGCGTGCGTATCGCAGGCCGCTCTTGGCAGGTGAGGCCGATCGGCTTCTCTCGCTCTACGAGACGGCTCGCAGCGACGGCGACGGGTTCGAGTCGGCGGTTCGTCTCGGCTTGCAAGCGGTGCTTGGCTCGCCGAGCTTCCTGTACCTGTCTGTAGCCAACCCCGACGCGAGCGACCCAAGCTCTCGCTACACACTCAGCGGCCATGAACTCGCGTCGAGGTTCTCGTTCTTCCTGTGGGGTTCGCTGCCCGATGGCGAATTGCTGAGGCTCGCGGACTTTGGCCTGCTGACCGAGCCTCGCGTGCTGCGTGGCCAAGTCCGCCGGATGCTCGCCGACCCGAAAGCAGATGCGTTCATCGATGGCTTTGCCGGCCAGTGGCTATTGCTTCGTAACCTCGGCGAACTCGATATCGACCGTGAGCGGTTTACCTCCTACGACGACGAACTCGCGGGCGACATGACCGCCGAGGCGTTGGCCTTCTTCGCCGATATGGTCCGCTCCAATCGGCCGATCATGGACCTCGTTCTCGCCCGCGATACGTTCCTCAACGAACGGCTCGCCACGCACTACGGCATCGACGGTGTGCGGGGCGAACGCTTGAGACGCGTGAGGCTCGACGAGAACTCGGCGCGAGGCGGCGTGCTCACGATGGGAGCCGTGCTCACGGTAACAAGCAACCCGACGCGCACGAGCCCGGTCAAGCGCGGCCTGTTCGTGCTCGATCAACTGCTTGGCAGCCCGCCGCCGCCGCCGCCCGCGGATGTCCCGCCGCTCGAACAATCCAAAGCCGAACTGGGTGAGAACCCGACGCTCCGCGAACAGCTCGCGGCTCACCTGCTCGATTCAAACTGCGCCTCGTGCCATGTTAAAATGGACCCGATCGGGCTGTCGATGGAGCAGTTCGACGCGATCGGAAGATGGCGCGAACCGAGCGCTGAGGACGAGCTGGATGTCTCCGCTGAGCTGCCCGGCGGGATCACGTTCGAGGGAGCGGCCGAGCTAAAACAAGTACTAGGCCAGAGCGATCAGCAGATCATCGAGAACCTCACGCGACGACTCATGATCTACGCCCTCGGCAGAGGACTTGAGGGGTTCGATCGGCCGTCGGTACAGGCGATCATGGCCGAGGCGGCTGAAGCAGGCAACGGCCTGGCTGATCTCATCGAAGCGATCGCTGCGAGCGAGGCGTTCACGACCTGTAGAGGACGAGAGGAAAGGCAACC
Source organism: uncultured Phycisphaeraceae bacterium (assembly GCA_964352615.1). GTDB lineage: Bacteria > Planctomycetota > Phycisphaerae > Phycisphaerales > UBA1924 > OFTM382. Next base: position 43,588 of record CAYGSG010000005.1, on the reverse strand, counting down.
ATGAGAAGCGACCAACAATGCGAGCGAACTTCTGGCAACGGGGTTTCTCGCCGAGCGGTGCTCCGCGGCATCGGAGCGACCATCGCGCTGCCTTGGCTCGAAGCCGCCTCGGGTGCCCCCATCGTTCGCGCCGCAGCAGCGGCTGCGGGCGGTTACTCCGCCGATGGCTTCCCGATGCGGATGGCGTTTGTGTTCACTCCCAACGGCGTGCACTACGACAGCTGGAAGCCCGAGGGTTCAGGCAAGAATTTTGCGTTCTCCGAGGCGCTCAAGCCGCTCGAATCGGTGCGTCAGCACATCAACGTGCTCACGGGGCTCACGCTCGACAAGGCTCGGCCCAACGGCGACGGGCCGGGCGGCCACGCACGCGCTTCGGCGACGTTTCTTACGGGCAAGCAGGCCCGCAAGACCGCTGGCAACGATCTGCACATCGGCATCAGCGCCGACCAACTCGCCGCCCAGCAACTCGGGCACCGCACACGACTGCCATCGCTTGAACTCGGCTGCCAGAACGGCCGGCGGGCTGGCAGTTGCGACTCGGGCTATGCCTGCGCGTACTCCTCCAACATCAGTTGGTTCGACGAGGACACGCCGATGCCCAAGATCGTAAACCCGGCGGCCGTGTTCGATCGGCTGTTCGGCGCGGGAGGCGGCACAGAATCTGCACGCCGCTACCGCAGGCGTTCGAGCATCCTCGACTACGTGCTCGACGATGCACGCCGGCTCAATGCGCAACTCGGCTCGGGAGACAAGGGCCGGCTCGATGAGTACCAGACCGCTGTACGCGAGATCGAACGCCGCGTGCAACGCGCTCAAGAACTCAACGACCAGCCGGGTGCGCCAAGCGATGCCGCAGCCCCCGAGGGCATCCCGCAGGTCGTCAGCGAGCACATCGACCTGATGTACGACATGATGCTGCTCGCGTTCCAGACGGATTCCACACGCATCGCGTCGTACATGACCGGCACCGCTGGCAGCAACCGCGCGTTCCCCGAACTCGGCATCACCGAGGGTCATCACCACTTGTCGCACCACAAGGGCAACGAGGACTGGATCGCCAAGATCAGGCTCATCGATAAGTTCCACGCCGAGCGCTTCGCGCGGTTTGTTCAGAGGCTCTCCGAAACGCCCGAGGGCGAAGGGAGCTTGCTGGACCACTGCATGATTCTGCACGGAAGCGGGCTGTCAGACGGCAACCGGCACAACCATGAGAACCTGCCCATCTTGATGGCGGGCGGTGCGTTCGAGACCGGCAGGCACATAGCCCACGAGACCGAGACGCCCATGTGCTCGCTCTACATGTCGATGCTCAGGCGGATGGGGTGCGATGTCGGCGAGTTCGGCGACGCCATGAACCCGCTGGCCACGCTGAGCTAAACGAAGCTCGATTCAGCGGAAGGCCTTGGGCTGCCAACGGGCAATCACGGCTGTGCCAACACCCGCAGAGACAACCACCAACCCGCTGATCCACAGCGGGGCCGCTTCGTTGACCACAAGCAACGTCACGCTGACCACCACGCTCAGCCACATCAGCGCGATCGCCATCACTTTGGCGCGCAGCGGCATCGGCGTGGAACCATCCACGAATTTCGCGTAGGGACGGAAAATTCGCGTGCTGAGCACCCATCGCTCGAGTGCTGGGCAGCTCCTGGCAAACGCCCAGCAGGCCCCCATCAGGAAGACCGTGGTGGGCAGCCCGGGCACAATCGCCCCAACCGCTCCGATGCCCACGAACAGCAAGCCCACGCTCGCCCAGAGCCACCGCACCGCCCGGCTGCGCGACATCGCTACAGGTCGAGCCGAAATCGGATGGGCGGGCATCTGGGTCACGCGACTAGTCTAGCCCCTTCTTGCGACCGAGTCTCAACCACGAACGACCGACCGACGACCGGCGCACTCAGGGCGCTCCCGTCCGGCCCAGCAACTCACTGACCGCGGCCTCAAGCTGTGGATCGCGGCCCTGTGCCTCGCTGGCGGGCGTCTGCGGGACGTTCACATCGGGCACGGCGGGGAAGATGTCCATGTCCCGCCCCTCGGCGGTGTACCAGCCCCGGAACGGCCTGCGGATCGTGGTGCCATCGATCAGGCTGAAGCTGCCCGTCGAGATCACCCCCCCAAAGGTGGGTGTGCCGACAATCGTGCCGCGCCCGATGGTCTTGATCGCGTGCGCGAAGATTTCCGCGTTCGAGAACGAGTGCTGGTTGATGAGCACGTTGATGGGCCTCGACCAGCCATAGATAAGCCTGCGGTCGCGGGGGTAGGCGTCGGCGGGGACGCTCGCCGGATCCGCACCGCGTGGCACGGTATAGGCGTGCGCTGGCGCGGTGAGTGAAGCGAGCAGGATGTCCGTCGTAAACCCGCCGCCATTGTCGCGGACATCGATGACCAGGCCCTCCTTGCCGTGGGCAGCGGCGTAGAGGTCGCGCTCAAAGTCGCGGACCGAGGGCAGGTTCATGCCTCGAATATGCAGATAGCCGAGCCTGCCGCCCGACAGCCGGTCGACCTCGGCCCGGCGAGCCGTGATCTCGTCGTCGTAGCGGAGGTTGTTCTCGGCGCCGTAGCTGTGCGGGTTCACGAGCACGAACCGCTGAACACCATCGTTGCCGCGAACTCCAAGCAGCGTTTCATCGCCTGAGCTCCGGACCATCGCGGCGGCAAGGTCCGTGAGCACGCCGTCGCGCACCATCGGAATGTCGTTGACAGCGACGATCACGTCTCCGTCGCGAAGTCCGAGTTCTCCAAGATCGGCTGGCCCCTCGGCCAGCACACGCGTCACGCGGTAGCCATCGCCCGCCGGCGTGGAATCGATACCCAGATACCCCGTGCTGGCAGACGGCGCGCTGAACCCGCCGCCGCCCCATATGCCTGTGTGCGAGCCGTCTACCTCGCCGAGCAGCAGCGTGAAAATGTCGTTGAACTCGTCCGCTGTCCTTGTGCGCTCAGCGAGTTCAGCGTACCGCTGGGTGATCGCCGGCCAGTCGAGTCCCTTCATCGTCGGGTGGTAGAAGTACTCACCGAAGGTGCGCGCACCTTCCATGAATTTCTGCCGCTGCTGGGTCGCGATATCAACCTGGACCTGTGCGCTGATCGAGTAGGTCTCTTTCTTGGCGCCCGTCGGTCCAGCGGTCTTGGCCGTGCCGCCGTCGATGTAGATGACCTGCTCGCCCGTGAGCGAGACGGACACATCCGACACCCCGCCGCTTTCGATGGTCTTGCGGTCCTCGCCCCGGTGGTCGACCGAGAACAGCGACGACGAGCCGTCGATCGAGGCCTCGAAGATGATCCGATCGCCTGCGGGAGTGAGCGCCAGATCGCTCTCAGAGCCCGCAAGGCTCGTGACCCGTCGGACGCGGAGGTAGGCATCGTCCGTATCAAAGCTCAGCGCCTCGGCGGCCTTGTCGCTCTTGTCTTCGGCTTTACCCGCTTCTTCTTGCTCTTCGGCTTCTTCGTCTTCTTCGGCCGAAGCGGGCTCCAGCGGTTTGAGTTTCTTGACCGCCTTGACGGCTTCCTCGAAGTGCGCATCAAGCTCGTACTTCCGCAGGCCCTCAAGCGAGCGGTCCAGGTACACCGCGTACACGTCGTAGTCCCAGTTGTTGTTGTCGCGGTCACTCAGGAACGTCAGCACCTTGCCGTCGTGCGAGAGCCTCGGCGAAGTGTCGATATCCGGGTGGCGCGTGATGTTGACGGGCTGCGGCATCTTCCCATCGTCACCGAGCGCGGTGTCCATGATCCAGATGTCGTTGTTGAAATCGAGATCAGCGACCGCGTAGACCAGATGCCGAGCATCCGACGCCCAGTACACCTCCGGCTCGTCCCAGCTCTCCAGAAGCACACGCTGCGTGCCGGTTGCCAGATCGTGCAGCACCAGGTCGCCCCTGCTGCGCACGGTCAAGAGCGACTTGCCATCGGGCGAGGGCTTGGGCCGGTAGTCCCAGTTGGGACTGGCCACGACTGGCTCGATCGTGAAGGTCAGCGCCTCGGCCCATCGCTTGCCTAGGTCCGGCTTGTCATCATCCTTGGACTTCTCGTCGGCTTCATCGTCCTTCGCGTCGCCGTCTTGTTCGTCAGTATCTGCATCCACGCCGCCCGCCTCGTCGGTCGCAGCGTCGCCAGTGGCTTCGTCGGGCGCGGGTGCCTCCTCGGGTTCCTCGGCGGGCTCGTCCTCCTTGGGCTTGAGGTCCTCCTTCGAGAGCTTCACGCTCGCGGCGTGGATCGAACCCAAGCTCTGCTCATCGTCGACCGAGTAATACAGCTTCTCGCCATCGGGCGACCACGCAACATGACGCTCGCGCGCGTGCGTGTTGGTCACCCGCCTGGCCGGGCGGTCCTCCTCGGTGCTGCGAACATAGATCTCGCCGCGGACCACCAGTGCGATCGCGTCACCCGAGGGGTGCAGCACGGCCTCTGAAGCCTGGCGCGAGATGTCGATGCGGTCGGAGTCGGCGACCGTGTCGTCGGCCGCAGCCGAGATTGCGACCGCCCTCGGCGCTGCGATGGCGTCGCCTAGATCGAGCGTGTAGAGCGTGTCCCACACCACGAACGCCGCGGTCGAGCCATCCGCGCTGACCGAGAGCTCCCGCACGCCGTGGGCGATGGTCGCTTGGTTGGCTTCGATCGCGAACTCGGTCAACTGCGTGACCGACCCGGCCTCAGCGCCGGTCATCCCTGCCGCGAGTCGATGCACGTTGTTCTGCCCGGAGCGACTCGACACAAAGACGACCGAACCGTCAGCGATCGGATGCGGCTGCATGTCGTTGCCGCCGAACTGCGTGAGCTGCGTGAACGATCCGTCTGCGTTGTTGAGCCGCCATACATCCATCGAGCCCGAGCCGCGGTACTTGGGCCGGTTGGCGATGCCGTAGCCGCGTGTGAAGTAGAGGTCGCCGTTCGCCGTCTGCACCGGTTCCTTGCCGAACGCGGGCGTGAGCATCGTGACCGGGCCGCCGTCGAGGGGCGCGCGATACATGCGGTCGTGACGGTAGATCGAAGGATCAAGCCTGCCAGAGAAGATCAGCGAGTTGCCGTCGGCGCCAAAGCCCTCGAGCGACTGCGAGCGGTCGCTGACGGTCACCCTCCTGGGCTGGCTTGCGACAAGGCCCTCGGCGAGATCGACCACGTACAGGTTGCGCGCGCCGTCACGGTCCGACTCGAACGCGAGCATCGTGCCGTCGGCGTTGAACGCGGGCGAGGTTTCGTTGGACGGGTGGGCGGTGAGCCTCCGGGCCGGTCCGCCCGCAGACGAAACGGCCCACAGATCACCCGCCCAGACAAACGCGATCGTCGAGCCATCAGGGCTCAGCGCCGGCTCCTGCGGCATGACCTCGCCCTGCTTCGCGGTGGCGGCTGAGGCGACGAACAGCATCGAGATGAGCGCGGCAGCGTGGGGCTTGGTCATGGACGGGGCTCCTGCAAGCGGCCGAGGCCGCGGGGTCAGTGGCAACTCAGGGAGTGTGGTATACCCACTTACGCGGCCTCAGGTGGCGGATTCGCTGTTGAAACGGCCCGGATCGTACATGGCCAGCGCTGGCTGACCATCGAGCATCGCACCGACTGTTGCTTGAGCGGTCGCAAAGCCCAGCGACATGCCGTGGCCACTGAACCCGGCGCACACCCACACACGCTCGCTCTCGCCTGCTGGCCCCGCGATCGGCAGGTCATCGGGCGTCACGCCCATCACCCCCGACCATCTCGCGACCACCTCGAAATCGTCCACCGCAAGCGTGCGCACGTACTGCTCGAGCGCCGCCTGCACCTCAGGAGCTGTGCCGCTGGCCTCGCGCTGCTGAAGCGGCGGCTCAAACCGCCGAGCCCCGCCCATCAGCAGCAGGCCGCCCGGCCCGCTGCGGAGGTACTCATCCCCACGGTTGATGTAATACGAGTAGCCAAGTTCGAGCGCCCCGCCAAGGGGCTTGGCCGCGAGCATCTGCGCCCGGCAAGGCTCGATCACCCCCGCGATGCCGAATAGCTCAGAGGCCCAGGCGTTGGTGCACACCAGCGTACGGCTCGCGTGCAGTTGGCCGAGATTTGTGACGATGCGCACGCCATCGGCTACAGCCTCGAAGTCACACACCTCGCACGGCTCGATGACCGGTGCCTTCAGCCCTGCCCGCAATACGCTCAGCAGTTCCATCGGGTCGCACACCGCATCGTTCGGGTTCACCAGCCCAACCCTCGGCTTGGCCCGCGAACGCAGCGGCTCGGGGATCTGCTCCGCTTCGAGCAGTTCGCTCGCAAAGCCGTCGGCGAGCAGCATCGTGTGCGACTCGCGAAGATCGCCCTCATCGCGCTCGTTCAGCGCCAGCAGGCACGATGGTCGCATCACAAAGCCCTTGGCGCCGTCCGCTCCTGCATGCCTGAGCAACCCGAGGTTGTGCTCGCTGAGTTTCCAGACCGCGTTGGCTGTATCGCGCCCGAAGTGCTGGGCCGCCACGGCGTACGAATCCGCCATGCCCCGCATCAGGTAGCCCGCGTTGCGGCCGCTCGCACCCGAGCCGACGCTGTGCCGCTCCAGCACCACCACCGATTGGCCGCGCCGCTGGGCTTCAAGAGCCGCAGCGAGCCCGACGATGCCTCCGCCGACCACGACCAGATCGACTCGCTCGGTCGGAAGCCCCCCGCCGCTTCGACGCTGCCAGAGGCTGACGCTCACAGGTCGAACTCGATGCCCTGCGCCAGCGGCAGGTCTCGCGAATAGTTCACCGTCTGCGTCTGCCTTCGCATGTACGCCTTCCACGCGTCCGAGCCCGACTCGCGGCCGCCGCCCGTTTCTTTCTCACCGCCGAACGCCCCGCCGATCTCGGCTCCGCTGGGGCCGATGTTCACGTTGGCGATGCCGCAGTCGCTGCCCACCGCCGAGCAGAACGTCTCGGCTTCGCGAAGGTCGGTTGTGAAAATGCACGAACTGAGCCCCTGGGGCACCGCGTTGTTCATCTCGATCGCTTCATCGAGCGTTTCTGCATCGAGCACGTACAGCAGCGGCGCGAAGCATTCGTCCCGCACGCAGCTTCCCTGGTACGTCGCCCGGATCATCGCAGGCTGCACGTAGTAAGCATCCGGCCACTTGTCCGCGTGCAGCCGCTGGCCGCCGGTGTAGACCACCGCGCCGTCGCTGGCCATGTCATGCACGCGCGACGTAAACGCCTCGTACGCGGCCTTATCAATAAGCGGCCCGAGATGGCTCGACGGATCCAAGGGGTCACCGACCTTGAGCTTCTCGAACGCTTTGGTCACCCGCGCAATCAGTTCTTCCTTGACCGACGGATGCACGAACAGCCGGCGCAAAGAAGTACACCGCTGGCCCGCTGTGCCCGCAGCGGAGAACACGATCGCGCGCACCGCCAGATCAAGATCCGCCGAGGGCCGAACGATCATCGCGTTGTTGCCGCCGAGTTCGAGCAGGCTTCGACCGAGCCGCGCCGCGACACGTTGCGCCACCGACTTACCCATAGGAACCGAACCGGTCGCGCTGATGAGCGGCACGCGCGAATCGTCTACGAGCACTTGGCCAACGTCTGCTGCGCCGATCACGACCTCGCTCAGATGGTCGGTCGCGATCTTGGTCTGGGCGGTGAACCGCTTGCACGCCTCGCCAAACAGATGGTCGCAGGCCACGGCCGTCAATGGCGTTTTCTCCGATGGCTTCCACACCACCGTGTCGCCGCACACCCAGGCCAGCGCCGCGTTCCACGCCCACACCGCGACCGGAAAGTTGAACGCGCTGATGACCCCCACCGGCCCCAGCGGCTGCCAGACTTCACGCAGGTGGTGCCCAGGCCGCTCCGAGCCCATCGTCAACCCGTACAACTGCCGCGACAGCCCGACGGCAAAGTCGCACACATCGATCATCTCCTGCACCTCGCCCACCGCCTCGCCGATCGGCTTGCCGCACTCGATCGTCACGAGCCTTGCGAGCGTTTCCCGCTGCTCGCGGAGCACGACCGCGAAGTGCCGCACGAGTTCGCCTCGAATCGGAGCGGGCACACGTCGCCACGCATCAAACCCCTCGCACGCGCGGCCGACGGCGGCGCTGCATTCTTCCGCCGAGTGCGTTGCGATGCTCGCTGCAAGCGAGCCATCGATCGGTGAGCGGACTTCGAGCGGGCCTTGCCGTAGGGCATCGAGTCCAAGCGGCGTGCGAACGTCATCAATCAAGCTGGCCATGCGTGCTCCGCAATGTTGAAAGGGGTGGTTGGATTGCCCGATTCAGGGCTGAATAGCAGGTCCGAGCAGCACCATACCCCGCCTGCTGGGCTCAGGTCCAACTTCTGCCCCGGCCCGCACGCTGCCTCAACGAACGCAAACGGGCCGCCCCTGCGAAGGGACGGCCCGTGTTCATTTCAATAAATCTCAGATTCGATCAGCAGCGGCGGCGGCGCGCGGCGAACAAGCCGCCGAGGCCGAGCATCGCGGCTGAAGCCGGGGTGGGAACCATTTGGAGTCGAGTGGCGTTGACATAGCCAAAGTCCTGCACGTTCGTAACGGTCAGCGTGATATCGCCGCTGATGTTGGCGATCACATTGTTCCACACAAGGATGCTGCCTCCATCCCAGCCGTCAGTCAGTGAAGCAAAATCGTCGCCATTCGGGACTGAATCGGCGAAGTTACCTTGCACGAGGTAGTCGGCGATCCGAGTCGCTCCAATCGAGCGAGCCGAAACGTGCTCAAGCGTGTACGCCTCACCGGGCGTCAGGCCTGAGAACGTCACGGTGGAGGTGTCGCCACTGGTATTGAACACGTAGTCGGCCGTGGCATCACCATCGACCCAGCCGGTATCGCCGGCTGGCCATGCGCCCTGGTCAACTCCTGAGTCAAACCACGAGCCACCAAAGTTGACCGTCACGCCCGTGGGGGCACCCAAGGCATCAACGACCGACGCGCCTGACAATCCAAAGTCAACAGTGTTCCACACACCGCCGAGCGTGGGCGCAGCAGCACCCTCGCCGAAATCGACGAGAATCGGTGGCGAAGAAGCATTGAATCTGGCCTCTGGAACTTCAGAGGCGAACGCCGTGACATTGTGCATCACTTGGGCAGACGCAGGAGCGCCTACAACCGCGCCGACGAGCGCGCAAAGAATCTTCGTATTCATGTCTCATCTCCTCAGTCGCGGGCTTTCTCAGGGCCCGGGACTATCTCACTGCTACCTCGCGGCGGTACCCACGTAGGTTCCCACCGCTCTTGCGTGGCCACCTTAAACCAACGAACCGCAATCTGTCAAGCAAAGTTCGCAGGATAATGCATTTATTTCTGGTTTGATCCAACGTCAGGACATGGCAATCGCTGCCCAAAGCACCCGCCACACGACAGTCACGCCAGTTTAGTTTGCATGTACTAACAATACGTCGGAAGCTGCAACTAGCGGTGCGACTTGCATGCCTGCTCGCTTACCGGTGATGCGGCCGACCCGGCTCGGCTTCAGCCGATGCCCATATGGAGCATCGCCTCGGCGAGCTTGGTGAAGCCCGCGATGTTGGCGCCGCGCACATAGTCGACGGTCTTGCCCGAGCCGCTGCCGTGCTCCACGCACGAGGCGTGGATGTTGGCCATCATGGTTTCGAGCCGCTTCTCGGTGTCGGCTCGTGTCCACGGCAGACGCAACGAGTTCTGCGACATCTCGAAACCCGACGTACCCACGCCGCCCGCGTTGGCGGCCTTGCCCGGGCCGAAGGCGACGCCCGCTTGAGCGAATTTCTCCACGGCCTCTGGCGTGCAGGGCATGTTCGCGCCCTCGGCCACCGCCATCACGCCGTTGGATACCAGGCTCGCGGCCTCGCGGCCATCAAGCTCGTTCTGCGTGGCGCACGGCAGCGCGACCTCGCACGCCACGCCCCACGGGTCGATCTGGTGGTGGTACTCCACGCCTGGGCTCTTGTAGTTCGCGAGCCTGCCGCGCTGGACTTCTTTGTAGTTCTTGAGTTCCTCGATCTGGTCCATGCTCAGGCCGTTCTCGCACACGATGGTGCCGCCCGAGTCCGACAGCGTGAGCACTCTGGCACCGAACTGCTTGCATCGCTCCGCCGCGTACAGCGCCACGTTGCCCGAGCCGGAGACCGCGACCTTCTTGCCTTCCAGCGACTCACCCTTGTACTCGAGCATGTGCCTGGCGAACGCGACCGTGCCGTAGCCCGTGGCCTCGGTGCGCATCTCCACACCTCCGAGCACCAGCGGCTTGCCGGTCAGCACCCCGCCGTGCTCGCGCGTGAGCCGCAGGTACGCGCCGTAGAGGTAGCCCACTTCCCTGCCGCCTACGCCGATGTCGCCCGCGGGCACATCACGGTCGGGGCCGATCTGCGGCTGAAGCTCGGCCATGAACGCGTTGCAAAACCTGTTGACCTCGGCGTCTGACTTGCCCTTGGGGTCGAAGTCGCTGCCGCCCTTGCCCGCTCCAAGCGGCAGGCCGGTGAGTGCGTTCTTAAAGGCCTGCTCCCACGCAAGAAAACGCAGCGTGTCTTCGGTCACGGAAGGATGGAACCGCAGCCCGCCCTTGTAAGGCCCGAGCAGGTTGGTCTGCTGCACGCGCCAGCCGCGGTTCACCTGCACCGCGCCCGAGTCGTCGATCCACGTGACCCGGAAGCGGATGATCCGGTCGGGCTCCTTGAGCCGGTCGAGCACGCGGGCAGCCTGCCAAGCGGGATTGGCTGCGAGCACATCCGAGAGCGATTCGGAGACTTCCAAGAACGCCTGCTCAAAGAGCGAGCCGGACGGGTTGTGCTGGACAGGGGCTGCGGTGGTCATCTTGAGTCTCCGTGCGCTTTAGAACGCCCGACCAAACGGTGGGCCTACGCAATCAAGCCCGGCTCGGCGCTGGTTGTCCAGCATGGGGCGGCGGATGGGTTCGCCGAGATCGGTTTTGCACCACGAAAACCGTTCACCGCCAGCCGCTTTGGACCTCGCGCGACCATCGGCCACAGCCCATCGCCAGCCGCTTGAGCTGGCGGGCTACCATGACGACCCTTCGGGGCGGTAACTCAATTGGTAGAGTGCCAGCTTTGCAAGCTGGAAGTTCGGGGTTCGAGTCCCCGTCGCTCCATTTCGGCGGACCCCCGAGCGGTGATTCCCGCCCGGTGTTCCGGCCCTGCTCGGTCCGTCCGCGTTCCACACACCCAATCAAGCGCGAGACGTGCGCCACGCACTCCCGGCCAAAGGACGATCAACCCGCCCGGGCCGCTGTTCTGCACCCCAGCGGCGATCGCTGCCGATAGCTCTGAAACCGGACCCAGATTTTCACGAACCAGTGTCAACCCCCGGGCCGGGTTCCGGTAGTCTTTGTTGGACGCAATCAGGGAGGATTTCGCGATGCCCAGTCTTCGTTCGTTGTCTGCACCTCAGGCACACGCCCGCCGTACGCACAGGGCCTTCACGCTGATCGAGTTGCTCGTGGTCATCGCGATCATCGCGCTGCTCATCGGCATCCTGCTGCCCGCGCTGGGCCAGGCCCGCGAGGCCGGCCGGGCGATCGTCTGCGCCAGCCAGATGCGCCAACTCGGCACAGCGGCCAACATGTACGCCGACGACAACCGCGACCGCTTCCCCCAGCGCAGTCGCCCGCACTGGGTCGACCGGCTCACCACCATCTACGAGATGCAGCCCATCTTGCAGTGCCCCGCCGACCCTGAGCCAGTCGGTGGCTGGAACGGTGACTCCGAGATCGACCGCGAGCCCCGAAGCTATTTCATCAACGGCTTCAACGACGCCTTCAGTGAACAAAAAGACGGCAGCCGAAACCTGGGCGACTTCGATGGACTCGCCATGCAACGCGGCCTGATCTGGAACCCGTCGGACGTGGCGCTCTGGGCCGAAAAAGACACCGGAAGCCAGCACTACTACCTCGACATCCTCGAAGGCCTCGGCAACGACTTCACCGAGATGGAGCCCAACCGCCACGGCACCGGCGTAGCCAACTACGGCTTTAGCGACTCGAGCGTCCGCGTCATCAAGTACCCCGAAGCGCTCACGCCCGTCAACATCTTCGGCACCACGCGCTGGGGCCGCGAGTCGGCGTTCTAAATGAACCTGCAAACAACGCTCCGCACCGTGCAGGACTGGTATCAGCACAACGTCCGCGCTGCGGGCATGCTGGTCTTGGCGATCGTTCTGCTAGGCACCGTGGCGTTCATCTACCGCCCGAAGTCTCGCGAAATGGTCATCCTGCACCGACAAGACAACGCACGCAACTTGCTCGTGTTCAACCTCGGCGATGACTACATGCTCAAGAGCATCGAGATCTCCGAAGTCGACGAAAACGGCGAGGCCATGGACCCGCTCTGGCGTCTCAAGCCGGGCATGCCAGAAAACGCCGACCCCGAGCGGGAGAAGCTCGTCCCGATCGACACATTCCGGTATCCCCAGCGGATCCGCGGCATGGTCCATGACACCGAGGGCCGCCCACCCAAGCTCAAGATCGGCGTGCCGTACCGGCTAAAGATCATCGCCAAAGGCGGCAGAGCCGAGTACGACTTCGAAATCAAACCGCCGACTGACCGGCCCAGAGGCTGACGCGCCGCTAGCAGCCGTACTCGGCGGTCGCGCCAAGCTCTTCAGCGATTCGGATGAGCTGGTTGTACTTTGCCGTGCGATCGCTTCGGCACGGAGCGCCGGTCTTGATCTGCCCGCAGTTGGTCGCCACCGCGATGTCGGCGATGGTCGAGTCCTCGGTCTCGCCTGAGCGGTGGCTCATCACGCACGCGTAGCCGTGCCGCGTGGCGAAGTTGACCGTCTCGAATGTCTCGCTGAGCGTGCCGATCTGGTTGACCTTCACGAGCACCGCGTTGGCGGCCTTGCGGTCGACGCCCTTCTCGACATAGCTTCGGTTGGTAACGAACAGGTCGTCACCAACAAGCTGGACCTTGGAGCCGAGCCGCTCGGTGAGCTTCACCCAGCCGTCCCAGTCGTTCTCGGCGAGGCCGTCCTCGATGGAATGGATCGGGTACTTGTCGCACCAGCCAGCCCAGAGCGAGATCAGGTCATCCGACGACATGATCTCCTGCGAGCTCGAGAAGAACTTGTACCCGTCTTTACCGTCTTTGGCCGCCTCGTTCCAAAGCTCGCTGGTGGCCGGGTCGAGTGCGACAAAGATCTGCTCGCCCCACTTGTAACCCGCCTTGTCCACGGCCTCCTCGATCACCTTCAGCGCGTCCTCGTTGTCCTTGAGGTCAGGCGCAAAGCCGCCCTCGTCGCCCACCGCGGTAGACATGCCCCGCTTCTTGAGCACAGCCTTGAGGTGGTGGTAGATCTCGACGCCAGCGCGGAGGCCCTCGCCAAAGGTATCGAACCCGGTCGGCTGGATCATGAACTCTTGGAAATCCACGGTATTGTCGGCGTGCTTGCCGCCGTTGAGAATGTTCAGCATCGGGACAGGCAGGGTCTTGGCCCCCGTCCCGCCGAGGTAGCGGTACAACGGCAGGCCGCTTGCGTCGGCGGCCGCTTTGGCCGTCGCAAGCGATACCGCGAGCATGGCGTTGGCCCCGAGCTCCGATTTGTTGGGTGTTCCATCGAGGTCGATCATCACCGCATCGACCTGCTCCTGTTCGCGCGCATCCAATCCCTCGATGGCCGGGGCGATGCGTTCCATCACGTTCATCACGGCCTGCTCAACCCCCTTGCCCATGTAGATGGCCTTGTCGCCATCGCGCAGCTCGACCGCCTCGTGCTCGCCGGTGGAAGCCCCGCTGGGCACCGCTGCCCGCCCCAGCGCGCCCGACGCGAGTTCGACCTCGGCCTCAACCGTTGGCTGGCCGCGTGAGTCGAGGATCTGACGGGCGACGATGGTCTCGATGGTGAACATGGAGCGTCCTTAAAATGCGGCACGGCGTATCCCGCCGCAGCGAAGGGTAATGCGCGGCGCTTCTCGGCACCCTGAAAGGGCAAAGTCGACTCTACTCCCGCGCGAGCCCGCGGGGAACGTACATGCTACGCTCTGGGCGTTGGTGAGTCCGATCGCGCCCCGGAGAGCCCGTCCCTATGCCCGCCGATTCCGAAGGATTCCAACGCCGAGTCGCCCAACTCAAGGCGGACATGGTCGAACAGGTCCACCGGGTGCAGGCGCTCATGGAACGAGCGTTCGAGGCGGTCTTTGCACGCGACGCAGGGGCAGCCGCCTCGCTGATCGAGTCCGACGACGAGATCGACCGTGTGGACGTCGCCATCGAGAAGGCGGCGGTCAAGCTGTTGGCCGATGCCACGAGCCAGACCGCATGCCTCTCGGAACAGCAGCTTCGCGAGATCTTTACGGTCGTCAAGGTCAACAACGAGGTCGAACGCATCGCCGACCTCGCGGTCGAGATTCTCAACCATGTACCCGCGTTGACCGAACTCGATGAGAAAACGCCCGCGACGTTCCGCGTGCTGACCAACAGCGTGGTCGGGATCGTTCGCGACTCCAACACCGCCTATGACCGGGCCGATGCCGCGCTGGCCAAGGTGGTGCTCGGCAGCGACAACGCGGTCAGCGCGTTCACCAACAAGCTGCTCCGCGAGGCCGAGGAGCGCCTGGTTGCCGGCACCCTGAGCGTTGACATGGCGTTCATCCTGCTGGACCTCGCCCGCCGAAGCCAGCGCATGGCCGACCACGCTTCCAACGTCGCCGAGCAGGTCATCTACCAGACCACAGGCACGATCGTTCGCCACACCGATGCGGGCTGGGTCGAGAACCAATCCAAGTAATCGTGCCACGATTAGGCAGCGCTCAGTTCGAACCGGTGAGCGCATCGACCGCGATCTCGCGCAGCCCCCGGCACGCGGTCAGCACGTCCGCCTCGGTCGTCATCGGCCCGATGCTCAGACGAACTGACCCGCCCGTCTCAGCGGTGCCGAACGCCTGGTGCGCACGCGGCGCGCAATGGAGCCCCGCCCTTGCCAGCACGCCGAATCCGAGTTCAAGCCGATCGGCCACAACGTCCGGACTGAGCCGCTCGTGCACAAGCGAAAAAACGCCGCACCGATCATCGAGTCCCGGTGGCCCGAGCAATCGGTAGCCGCAGTCGATGCCCGGCAATCCTGATAGAAACACTTCCATGAGCGTACGCTCGTGCGCATGGATGGCATCGATCCCGCGGTCCAACAGCCATAACACGCCCTCACCCAGTCCCACCAACCCGACCGTGTTGTGCGAGCCCGGCTCGAACCGATCGGGCAGGTCCATCGGCTGGCGGTCGCTCTCGCTCTTCGAGCCCGTGCCGCCCTCGCGGAGCGTGGTCATCAGCGCGGGCATCCGCTCACTCATCCACAGCCCGCCCGTCCCGAGCGGCCCGAGCATGCCCTTGTGCCCAGGGAACGCGAGCAGATCGATACCCATCGTGCGCACGTCCACCGGCAGGTGCCCGACCGACTGAGCCGCATCCACCAGCAGCGGCACGCCGGCGCGCGCGCAGATCGCACCGATCTCCGCGATCGGCTGCACGCTGCCGCTCACGTTGCTCGCGTGTACCACAGCCACCAACGCCGTGTTCGGCTGGATGGCACTTCGGATCGCCTGCGGATCAACGAGCCCCGTGCCGCGCGCGTCCGGCTCCACGCAGGTCCACTCGATCTCGCCCGCATCGGCCAGTGCGTTGAGCGGGCGCAGCACCGAATTGTGGTCCATCGCCGTCGTCACCACGTGCGCCTTGCGACCCGGTCGTTTGGCGCGCGCGCCGCCAATCACTCCCTTGATCGCCAGGTTCAGCGCATCGGTCGCGTTGAGCGTGAAGACCACCCGCTCGGGGGCGTCCGCCCCGATCAGTTCACAGACTAGCGCTCGGCACGCATTGAGCAGCCGAGCGCCCTCTCGGCTCTCGGCGTACGCACCTCGCCCTGGGCTGGCGCCGATGCTGGTCGCGTAATGCAGCATCGCTTCGTGGACGGCCTTCGGCTTGGGAAAGCTCGTCGCGGCGTTGTCCAGATACACACGATCAGCCGGCATCGGGCATGCTATGCCCCGCACCGCTTCGTTCGCTTAGACCACCGCGTTGGGCGGCTCCTCACCGCGCAGGATGGCCAAGGCGTTGGCGCACGCCATCGCGGTCATCGCCTCGCGGAACCGCCTCTCGGCAGAGCCGATGTGCGGCGTGAGGACGACAGAATCAAGCTCAGCCAGCCCAGGGTGCAACGCGGGCTCGCGCTCGAACACATCCAGCCCCGCCCCCCAGATGGCCTTGGCCCGCAGCGCTTCGACCAACGCTGCCTCATCAACCACCGGGCCGCGGGAGGTGTTGATCAGCATCGCCGTCGGCTTCATGATCGCAAGCTCTCGCTCGCCGATCAGGTGCGTCGTCGCATCGGTCAGCGGCACGTGCAGGCTTACTACGTCCGCCTCGCGCAGGCCCTCGTCGAGTTCGACGCGTGTTCCCGCGACGGGTGCCAGCTCGAAGGGCCACTTCTGATGCCGGCCGACGTACAGCACACGCATGCCCCACGCCTTGGCCCGCATTGCCACGCCCAGCCCGATACGACCAGCGCCCACGATCAGCAGCGTTCGGCCCGTCAAATCCTGGCCAAGCCACTCGCCCATGCCCAGCACGCCCTGCTTGGCCCACTCGCCGCTGCGCACAAAGCGGTCCGCTGCGACCAAACGCCGTGCCACCGCCAGCGTCAACGCCCACGCGAGGTCTGCGGTGCCCTCGGTGACGGCATCGGGTGTGTTCGTCACGCGGATGCCCCGCGATCGGCACGCCTCAAGATCGATGTTGTTGAACCCCACCGCCACGTTGCAGACACCCTTAAGGGCATCTCCCGCAGCGTCCAGCACGGCTGCATCGATCGCGTCATGGTGCATCGAGACAATCACCGAGGCGCCACGAACGAACTCCAGCAGATCCTCTCGGCTGGCGGCCCCATCGCCCAGCACGCGGAACGAGGCGCCCTCGGCTTCGAGCGTGCCGGGCAGGGTTCGTGTCACCGCGATTGTGGCCATCGTTCGTGCTCCTTGGGCTGGTGGTACCGTACGCGGGCATGGACGCAGGGCTCACGCTCATGACCTGGAATCTGCTTCACGGCGGCGGGCCGCGCCGCTTGCCGCAGATCGCGCTGGCCCTGCTCGACCTCGCCCCTGACATCGTGCTGCTGAGCGAGTACCGCCAAGCTCGCGGCGGCCAACTCGCAGGGGTGCTGGGCGATCACGGCTGGTCGCATCAACGCACCGCAACAACGCCGGGCGAGCCCAACGGCCTGCTGCTCGCGTCCCGCGTACCGGTCGAGGTCACAGCTGCAACTCCCCGGCCGCCTGCGGGGCTCCATGCCCGCTGGATCGAGTGCGAAGTGCCCAGTTGGTCGCTCACGCTCGCAGGCGTCCACATCCCCCACCGCGGCTCGGGCACACGACGAACAGCCCTCTGGAAGCACGCGGTCGAGCGAGCCAGAACGCACAAAAATGGCTCGTTCTTGCTGCTCGGCGACTTCAACACCGGTCGCAACGGGATCGATGGCCCGAATGGAGCCTTCGACTGCACCCAGCGGCTGGGCGAACTCGCCGCCATGCGGTACACCGACGCGTGGCGGTCGGCGCACCCGAACGGAGCCGAGGGAACTTGGGCTGGTGCTGACCAGATCGAGCACCGGATCGACCACGTGCACCTTTCGGAGGCCCTTGAAACAAGGCTCATCCGGGTGTGGCACGAACGGTCGCTGATGGACCAAAAGCTGTCGGATCACGCCGCGCTGATGGTCACGATCGGGCGTGTCTGACGCGCTCGGCAGGAGCAAAACCCTATGAATCAGGGGTCAAAACAGCAAGAAAGTGTGCTCGACCTTATTTTTTCGGTGTTTTTTGCACCCGGAGGCCTTGCCGACCCCGATCAAGTCAGGTAGTAATCTGTGATTCTCGGACGAACGTCGTTCTGAGAACCGAGGACGAACAACGGAGTGTGGAGTCCAATCAATGGCAAAGCGTACCGCAACCAGAAGCAAGACCAGGTCCAAGACCGCCACCAAACGCACGGCTAAGAAGGCCCCGGCCAAGCGTGCATCCAAAAAGGTGACCCGCAAGGCCACCGCCAAAAAGGCCCCCGCTGCCAAGGCACCGGCCAAGGTGACCGGAGCCAAGGCCAAGGCCCGGACCAAGTCCGAGGTCTACAGCACCCTCGCCGAGCATTCGGGTGTCTCCAAGAAAGAAGTCGCAGCGGTCTTCGAGACCATGCAGGCGATGATTTCGGCCGACCTTCGCAAGGGCAACGTCGGCTCGTTCAACGTGCCGGGCATGATGAAGGTCACCGTGCAGCGCAAGCCCGCCACCAAGGCGCGCAAGGGCATCAACCCCTTCACCGGCGAGCCGGCGGTCTTCAAGGCCAAGCCCGCCCGCAACGTCGTGAAGATCCGCCCCCTCAAGGCGCTCAAGGACTCTGTCTGAACAGCCACTGAGAAGCGGATCGTCAGTCGATCACACGCAGCGGCCCTCTCGGGGCCGCTGTTGTTTTTCTACCATTCAACGCGTCAGCCGCCGGCGACAATCGCCTCAAGCTCGGTCAGGGCTCGGTCGATCCGGTTGAGCGCTTCGTTGTGGGCATCGATCACCGCGGCCTTGTCCTCGGCCCGTTCTGGTCCCCACCGCTTCGCTTCGACGAGCGCCGGCATGACCCACGAGCTGTAGCCGGACTCGGGATTGGGCGACACCGTCAGGTTCTTGTACCAAGGCCGATCGGGCAGCCCTTGAGGATGAATCCACGCGCGATCGATCGCTCTGAGCGAGGCGTTGGCACGCTGCAAGGCGACGGGCTGAAGCGCCCCTTGGCTGGCCAGCATGCGGAGCCTGTCTCGCGTGCGCGCGGCACGGAACCCGTACGCGGTCGCACGCTCGATGGTCGGCTCAAGCGGCAGGTCGTGGCGAAAGGCCTTCATGCCTTCGCTGACGGCCCATGTCTGGGCCGCCGGGTCGAGCGGCAGGAGCGGCGCATTGACGAGTTTGGCCGCAACGGCTGTCGTCATGCGCGTGATCATCAGCGCTGGCTCGTAGTCCTCGCCCACGACTTTGCGATACCACTCCAGCGTGTCGTAGTTGGAGTGGTACGACGTGCCGGCCGAGCCCCCGCCGCCGAGCGAAGCACTGGGCACGCCGACGTGGCAAAGAAATCCAACGTGGTCGCTCCCGCCGCCGAGCACGCCAAGCGCAGGCACACCTCCGGCTCGGCCGCTGCCCCATGCGTCGTAGACGGTTTTCTCGGGGTCGCGGGCCTGGGGCACATCCATCGCGGCGGTGCGTATGACCTCGTGCAGCGCCGGGTGGGCTGAGCTCCCGAAATTTGGGCCCATCGAGGCCATGTCGAGGTTCAGGTAAGCCACCGCGCTGTCACGCAGCCGAGCTTGGTTGCGTTCGACCCACTCGGTCGAACCGATGATGCCGTACTCCTCGGCGCCCCACCCCGCAAAGACGATGGTCCGCTTGGGTCGTTGCCCACGCTTAGCCATCTCTGCAAAGGCCCGAGCTGCTTCCAGCACGACGATCATGCCCGCGTCCGGATCGCCCGCGCCCATGCCCCAGGCATCGCGGTGGCAACCGATGACAATGAGCTCATCGGGCCAAGTAGTACCGACCAGCGTGCCCGTGACGTTCCAGGCAGGCACGCGCTCGCGGGGCTGATCGACCTCCAGCCGAACGCGCACCGCTTGAGCTGAGCCGGTGAGCCTGTAGGTAAACGGCAGGCCTCCCTGCCAGCCGCCGGGCACGGCATCGCCATCGAATCGGCTGAGTATCTCCTGAGCCCCGCCCCAGCCGATGGGCTGAACGGGGATCGTCGGCAGCGCCACACTGGCGGGATCAAGCGTGGCCGCGTTTTGCGTCGCTTCAACGCCCGGCGTAAGCGGATCGCCCGAGTAAGGCAGCGTCTTGATCGAGCCGCGCTGAATGCTCGTCGCGGTCTGGTACCCGCCCTCGGGGTATTCGAGGCCCTTGGCGTAGCCCGAGTCGGCGGGATCCGTGTACATCAGCAGGCCCGCAGCGCCGGCTTCTTCGGCGAACTTCGCCTTGTAGCCGCGGAAGTTCCCGCCGTACCTGGCGAGGGCGATCTTGCCGGTAAGGTCCACGCCCATCGCTCGCAGCTTGGCGAAGTCTTCAATCCGCCCGTAGTTGACGTACACCACCTCGCCCTCGGCGACGCCGCTCCCGCTGTACGCATTCCAGCCATCCGTGAGTTCCGGATGCGCTGACGACGGGTCCGCATCCAGCGGTGCTTCACGCCGCGAAAGCTCGATAGGCTCGCCGCCCGTTGGCAGCACACGCACACTCGCGCTGCCCGGCTTAGGCAGGTACGCCCAAAACTCGTGCCGTTCGACCGCGAGGCCCATCGCCGCAAACTCGCGTTCGAGCATGTCGCGGTTGGCCTCGTCGCCCGGGCTGCCCGCGAAGTGCGGCCTCGACGAGGTCTTGGTGTGCCAATCGCGAAGCAGGGTCGGGCTCGGTATCTGGTTGAGGGCCGCCTCGTAGGCCGCCATCGCTTGCTGGTCGGCCGGTGTCGTGCCAGGCACGGGCGTCTGAGCCGATGCGCTGCCGACGGGGAATGCGACGAGGCAGAGCAAGACAGCAGCAGCAAGCGAGATTCGGTGCATCATGCCAGCATTATGGCAGCGCCGTCGCGCTCACGCCGGGGAGGTTGGCGAAGCACCCCGCCTTGACCGCAGCACCTTGTCGTATTCCACCAGGCCGTCTTTCAGCCGCAGGATTCGCTCGCAGCGGTCGGCGACCTCGTCGTCGTGCGTGACCATCAGAATGGTCAGCCCGACATCGTGCAGCGACTCGAACAGTTGCAGAATCGACTCGCTGGTGGTGGAATCGAGGTTGCCCGTGGGCTCGTCGGCCATCAGGATTACTGGGCTGGTCACCAGCGCACGCGCGATCGCCACCCGTTGCTGCTGACCGCCCGAGAGTTCACGGGGCCTGTGGCCCATGCGATCAGCTAAGCCCACCGATTCCAGCGCCGCCGCCGCCCTCTCCCGGCGCTCCGTCTTGGATACCCCCTGATAGAACAGCGGCACCTCGACGTTCTGCTCGATTGTCAACTGCGGGATCAGGTTGAACGCCTGAAACACGAACCCCACGGTGCGCCCTCGGAACGCGCTGAGCGACTCATCGTCCATTTCCTGCACATCACGATCCGCAAGCAGGAACCGCCCGCCCGTCGGCTTATCAAGACAGCCCAGGATGTTCATCAGGGTGGATTTGCCGCTGCCGCTGGACCCCATGATCGCCAGGTAATCGCCGCGGTTGATGCGCACATCCACGCCCTTGAGCGCCTCGACCATGATCGAGCCATCGGGCTTGTAGTAGGTCTTGCTGACGCCTTCGAGCAGCGCTACAGCGTCACCGATCTTGGGCGCGTCGGCGCGATCCGGGCTGGTCGGATTGGCAACAGATGCGTTCATGGATAGATCGTGTACCGCCCGAACGCTCGATGGATGCCGATTCGCGGACCGGAGCGTCAGCCGTTGGCGGCTCACTCCGCCGCGGGGTCGAGTTCGAGTTGCAGGCCCGCCAGAGCGGTCATCGGGTCGGGCGCGAACTGGAACACCTTGTCGAGCCCGGTGACCAGCAGCACGGACCAGACCTCGTCGGTCACCGAGCAGATCCTCAGTAGGCCGCCCGAGTCGGCGAGCATCTTGCGGATTTTCAGGAGCTGTGCCAGGTTGGAGCTGTTGACGTAGGTCACGCTTGCGCAATTGATGACCACGCTCGGCGGCTCGCCGGGCGGCGCGGAACCGATGCGCTCTTCGAGCACCGTGAGCTCTTCACTCAACGCGGGCTCGTCAGAGAGCTCAGAAACCAAGATTCGTTCGGACCAATCGCTGGCCATAGGGCTCCAGTGTATCAAGTCTTGGCTGGTGCGCCACAGGCTATCGCTTTACTCCGCGTCGGTGCCCGCTTCCGGCTCAGAAGCCGATGCATCGCTCTCAGAGGCCTCTTCAGCCGGGATTCGGGCCGCAGAAATCACCGAGTCTCCATCGCTAACTCGAACGACGCGAACACCTTGCGTGCCGCGCCCGATCTGACTGATGGTCGAGGCCTCCAGCCGCACGAGTTGGCCTCGCCGGGTCACCACGACCAACTCGTCGGAGTCCTCGACACCCGTGGCCGAGACAGGCCGCCCGTTCCGAGCCGAGGTCTTGATGTCGCTTCGGCCCTTGCCGCCACGCGACTGCGAACGGGCCTTGCCCTCCTCGGGCTGCACGCGGTAGTCATCCACGAGCGTCCGCTTGCCGTACCCGTGCTCGGTGATGGTCAGCAAACTGAGCCCGCGTTCGATGGATTCGTCGCTGGTCATCAGGTCACCTTCGTCGTCCGGCGTCATGGGTACGCGGACCACGCCGATCACTTCAACGCCGTCGGCAAGCTCGATGCCTTTGACACCCGAGGCGTTTCGGCCCATGAGCCGTGCGTCCTGCTCGTTGAACCGGATGGCCATACCCGCGCTGGTGACCAGCATCAGGTCGTCGCTGCCGTCGGTCAGCAGTACATCAAGCAGCCCGTCGCCCTCGCGCAGGTTCACCGCGATGATGCCCGTCCGCCGAACGTTGGCGTACTCCTTGAGCGCTGTCCGCTTGACGATTCCCGACCGCGTGACGAACGTCAGGAACTGGCTCGATGCCTCAAAGTCCGCGACCGCGAGATACGCGCACGTCTGCTCGCTCTCGCGAAGCTCCAGCAAGTTCACGAGCGCCCGGCCCTTGCTCGTTCGGCTCATCGCCGGAAGCTCGTAGACCTTCCGCTTGAACATGCGTCCCGTATCGGTGAACGAGAGCAGGTTGTCGTGCGTGCTGGCCACGAACACGCTGCGAATGAAATCGTCGTCCTTGGAATCGCTCGCCCGGATACCCTTGCCGCCCCGGCCCTGTGCCGAGTACGTGCTCAGGGGAACGCGCTTGGCGTAGCCCTGGTTGGAGATCGTCACCGCCATGTCCTCGACCTGGATGAGCGACTCAAGATCGATATCGCCCTCGGCTTCTTCGATCCGCGTGAGCCGCACGCGACCGTACCGCTGCTTCATCTCGGCGATGTCTTCCAGCACGATGTCGAGCACGCGCTGTTGGTCGGCGAGGATCAGCTCGTAGCCCTCGATCTCGTCGACCAGGCCGCTGTACTCGCTGACAAGCTTCTCGATCTCGAGCCCGACGAGCTGGATGAGCCGCATCGAACCGATCGCCTCGGCCTGCACGCGGGTGAGCGCCGTCCCGCCAGCGCCGGCGTTCCGACCGGATTGATCGAGCAGCCGCTGGGGAATGATCGGCGCCGCCGGGTGGTCCGCAGCGATCTGGTACCGCCGGGCCATGAGCTTCTTGATCGCCTCATCGCGGGTCTTGGAACCACGGATAAGCGCGATGATCTCGTCGATCTCGCACACCGCGTAGATCAGACCCTCCAGCAGGTGGGCCTTCTTCTTGGCCTCGCGGAGCAGGTGGGCCGTCCGCCTGCGGATAACCACCACGCGGTGATCGACGTAGCAATCGATCAGCTCGCGAAGCCCAAGTGTGCGCGGCTGGCGGCGAACCAACGCGATGTTCATGATGCTGAACGTCTGCTGCAACGGCGTAAACTGGTAGAGCTGGTTCTCCACCACGCGCGGATCGGCGCCCTTTTTAAGCTCAACCACGATCCGTGTTCGTGCCTCGCGGCCCGACTCGTTGCGCACGTCCGAGACGTCCTTGATCCGCTCGTCCTTGATCGCATCCACAATGCGTTCGACCAGCGTGTTCTGCACGAGCGAGTACGGGATCTCATCGATCACCAACTGCTCGCGGTCGCCCCGGCCCAGCGGCTCGATATGGACGCTCCCGCGAACCACGACCTTGCCGCGACCCGTGGTGTACGCCTGGCCGATGCCCGATCGACCGTGGATCACGCCGCCGGTCGGAAAGTCCGGTCCCTGCACGCCGCGCCGCACGACCGTGCCCGCCTCGTCAAGCTCGTCGCTCATCAGGTCGAGCAGCGTGACCTCGGGGTTCACAATCACGCGGGTAATCGCGTCAAAGATTTCTGTCGGGTTGTGCGGCGGCAGGCTCGTTGCCATACCGACAGCGATGCCCATGCCGCCGTTGATGAGCAGGTTGGGAAATTTGCCCGGCAGCACGAGCGGCTCCATGAGCCGGTCGTCGTAGTTGGGCTGAAAGTCCACCGTGTCAAGATCAAGATCGGCGAGCAGGTCCGTCGCGCCGTGGTGCATCCGCGCCTCGGTGTAACGCATCGCCGCCGGCGGGTCGCCATCGATCGAACCGAAGTTGCCCTGCGGGTCAACGAGCGGCACCGACATCTTCCACGACTGCGCCATCCCGACCATCGTCGGGTAGATCACGCTCTCGCCGTGCGGGTGGTAGTTGCCCGACGTATCGCCGCAGATCTTGGCGCACTTGAGGTGCTTTCGGCCGGGCCTGAGCTTGAGGTCGTTCATCGCGACGAGGATTCGCCGCTGGCTGGGCTTGAGTCCGTCGCGGACATCGGGCAGCGCCCGGTCCATGATCGTGCTCATGGCATAGGTCAGGTACGAGTCCTTGAGTTCGTCTTCGATCTGCAAATCGATGACCGTGCCGAGGCCCTCGGTCGAGCCGCCGATCGGGCCTTCGTTGGCTTCGTCTTGGCCATCACCCGGGGGCGTGTTGGTGGTCTGATCGTCGTTGGTCATAGAGTCTCAAGGTCCCGGGCTTGCAGGCTCAAGAGCCCTCGAACCGGGTGAAGAATGCGTGTGGGAAGGCCCCGAACAGGCCGCTGATTCAGGCCCATTGAGGCCGCTCAATAGCATAGGCGATCCAACGGTTTCATGCCTCGGATTCAGGCCTGCCCGCAACGCCAATTCAGCATTGATTTTGACCGTAAATGCCCGCTGCCGATCGTCCTCAGGGCACCCTATTCGGCCGGTATGTCACCGAGGCTTTCGAGCGTTTCAAGGCACGCGAGCAGCGCCAAGGCCGTGTCCTCTGCGTGGACCTGCGAGTCCCACAGCGTCCGCCGAACACCCCCCACCACGCTCGCTGGCAGAGTCGACCGGTACGCCGATGCCTCATCAACGGTCAACGCCCGGATGAAACCAAGCCCACTGAGCACCCTGAGCAGTTCGCCGCGTTGGTCGGCGCTGCCCATGGCCTCCTGCCGATTGGTCAGCCGGGAGTCTCCCAGCGCCCACGCCGCGAACACCATCGGGCGGATGCTGGCCGACGAGGGCATCCCGCCGGTCGCAAACACCAGCCCGCCTACAAAGTCCTCGCTGCCGCGCACCGCGTCGGATGCTTGAAACTGGTTGGTCCACATCACCCGGCGTAACTCCCGCAGCGCAGCCTGCGACTGCATCGCCTCGCCCTCGTGCAAGGCCGAATCCGCCCACGCCGACCAGGGCAGCAGGCTGACCATGCCTTCCATCCCCTTGGCCGAAATAACTTCGCCAAGGGCTCGACCGATTCGCGCGCGCGCCTCCGAGCTGTCCGCGTGCTCTGCTGCGAGCGCCCAGAGCCCGATCGCCTCGCTCGGGGTCCCACTCCACGGGATCGTTTCGAGCTGGTCCATGACCGAATGCAGCGAAGCATCAACTCGCGCGCGCAGCGCCCGGGGCATCTGCTCGCGCACGTCAGCCATCGCGAGCATCCCCGCAACCTGCGGCATGAGCCGAGCCTCATCCGCTGCAAACTCCATCCAACGCACATCCGCCGCAGCAAGAGCCTCGTCGGGCATAACCCCCGCCATGGCTGCCCGCTCCAGCGCCATCAGCACCGTGGCCCGCGCCAGAGGTGAGGCATCGTCACCATCGGGCTCGCATGTCAGCAGGTCAATCGCCCGGCATCTGTTGGATGCATCTTCATGGCTCGACCGCTGAACCAGATGCACGGTGAGCTGTTCTGCCAATCCCGCGAGCATCTCGGGCCGCATGACCCTGTGCGGGGTGGCGATGTGCGCTCCACGCTGGAGCCGAACCAGCATCCCGCCCGGTTCAAGCTGGGCCCAGTGCTCGGCCTCGAAGCGGTAGAACCGCACGCCCCGCTGCTCGGCGAGTTCGGCTGGGCCCACGGCCGCCGCGAACGTATCGCCCAAACCCGACGCAGCCAGATTGCTCAACTCCTGCCGAAACGACTTCGTGATCGGCGACACGCCGTGGAACGCGGAGGCAAACGTCACGCGGGTCTGTTCGCCCGCGAGCACGGCCACGCTGTCGATGCCACGCCTGAGCATCAGATCGGGCGATGCCAGTTCCGCTGCGGTCAGAGGGATCCAATCGCCCGCGAGTTCAACGCTCACCGCCAGCGATGGGCCTAGCCCACTCACCAGACCCCGGGCGTGCGCGCGCAGCCCGTCGATCGCTTGAGCCGCAGCGTTGCCCACGCAGCCCTCGCCACATGCTTGGCCCTCGCCCACGAGATCACGCTCGAAGCGGACCTCGACCCGTGCAGCGGTGATGCTCTGGTCAGCCCAGTTTGGCTGGTCACCCCCGCCGGTTGCGAACCAGCGCGAGACTCCCACCGCGATGGCGTGCTTGCTCGCTGCAGTGGCCTGCTCGGCCTGCCCGAGGGCCAGCGGTGCGAGCAGGACCGAGAACACCGCCGCCAAGAGCCACCACGCCGTGGTGCTGCCGCGACGCAACGTGTGGCTTGGGATCAACACGCCAAGAGTGTATTCTCGGACAGGCCCGGTCAAGAACCGCTCTCATGCATTGCAAGCGGGCCTGCCTTGCGAGAGCCAGCCTCTGGCACGCGGCTTGAACTATGACCCTGCGAAGGCATCACCCCGCAGAGCCGCGAGGGTGGAGCCAGGAGAAATCAAAGATGACGACCCTGCTCCTCAAGCTCACCGACACCCAGAAGCGAATCGCCCTGCTCTCCCTGCTCAGCTACCTCACGCTGCTCTGAATGTGAGTCAACGCCTCAGCGGCCGTAGCGGCTGAGCAGTTCGAGAATCCTCGGCTGGTCACGTCGGATCGTCAAACTCGTTCGCATCGCGGCCATCGCTCCATCGAGAGCGGCGGTGTCGGTTTTGCCCGACCACAGGTACCGGTTCAGCAGGCACACCCCGACCCCGTTGTGCGCGGGGTAGTGGTTCGGGTCCGTGCTAACCGCGGTCGAGAAGCTCTCCAGCGCGTCCTGGTAGCGCCGGCTCCTGAACTGCGCGCTGCCCAGCCGCTCCCACACGCTCGCCGACGGGTCCATCCGAACGACCTGCCGAAGCGTGCCCTCCATCTGGGCGTATCGGCCAAGCTGGCCCTGGCTCTCGGCGAGGTTCACAAGCAGTTCCGGGCCGAGCGTCATGAGTTCTGACGCGCTCTCGTACTCGCGCACGGCCTCGGCATGCCGGTCGAGCGCCGCGTATGTCGCGCCCAGGTTCACCCGCGCCGGGCCGTCGGTAGACCTGATCTCGGTCGCACGCAGCGCGTAGGGCAACCCCTGCTCGGGCTCACCGAGTTGCAAAAACGCGGTGCCCAGATTCAGGTTTGCGTTGAAGTCGTCGGGCCGAACCGATAGCGCACGCAGGTACGCGCGCACCGCATCGTCCATCCGGGAGAGCAGTTGCAGCGTCAGGCCGTGCAGGTACTGGGCATCGAAGTTCTGCGGCTCGATCTGGGCCGCGCGACCGTACCGCCGCTCGGCGGTCTCGAAGTCGCCCTGCTGGCGGTAGATATCGCCCGCCCGCATGTACGCGAGCGTGACCTCGGGGTTGGTCTCGATGACCCGCTCAAACTCGGCCAATGCTGCTTCGAGTGCGCCCTGCTGGAGCAGTTCATCGCCCCGTGTGACGGCGCCGCCCGTGTCACGCCCGGTGTTGGCTGGCGCTGGCGCCGCGTCATCCGAGCCACCCGCGGTTTCTGATGATGAGGCGCAGCCCATCAGCCCGGCGGCGAGCACTGTTAAACCGATCAGAATCGCGCCGCTTCTGGGCCAAGGCATGCTCATCTCCGCTGCATCGTGGTTCCGGGTCGTACCGAGTTGGACGCCCGCGGGTTCGCTCGCTGAGTCCCATCCATCGGCTCAGACGGGGGTTGTCATGGAATATCAACGAGTTTGCGGAGCCGGCGCACGTTGAGCGTGTCGAACGCCGTGCCCGCCTCGGTCTCGCCCTTGGGCGTTTCAAGGATCATCGGCACGCCCCGAAGCTCGGGCCGGTTGACGACCGCTGCGAACCCGCTGTTGGCCAGCGCCGAGCCGCGTGTGCTCACGCCGATCGTGCCCTCGCCGATGTGGGCGTGGCGGTCCCGGTGGCTGGCTACGCCGCCCATCGAGTCATTGAGATGCAGCACCCGGATGTTGGTTAGCCCCGCGATGCGGTCGAACGCATCGAGCGCCGCATCGGCACCAGCTCTCGTCGAGAGGTCGCAGCCCGCCGCGTGCGCGTGGCAGGTATCGATGCAGTACCCGATACGGGCATCTTCGCCGGTCGCCTCGACGATCCGCGTGCGCAGCTCGCCCAGGTGCTCGAACGGCCCGCCGAGGTTCGACCCCGAGCCGACGGTGTTTTCAAGGCAGCTCACGGTTGCAAAGCCAGCCGTCTGCTTGAACAACTCCGCGTAGGCCTCCACGATGCGGGTGAGCCCCGCCTGCTCATCCGAGGTCGTAAACGCACCCGGATGATGCACGAGATTCGGGATGCCCAGCGCCTCGCAGCGTTCGAGTTCGACGCGCATCAGGTCGATTGATTTGCGCCACAACGCATCGTCCGGGCTTGCCAGGTTGATCAGGTAGCTCGCGTGGCTGACGGTTCGGTCCTGCCAACCGAGACGGGCTACCTCGGCGGTCCACTCCGAGACAGCGTCCGGGTCGAGCGGCTTGGCCTTCCATTGCCGCTGGTTCTTGGTGAACACCTGCACGCAGTCGAGCCCGAGTCGCTCGGCTTCGAGCAATGCGAGGTGCATGCCGCCCGCAACCGACAAATGCGACCCAACCAGCAGGATTGCTGGCTGGGCCGATCGTTTGGAAGCTGATTTGAAGGGCGACCGGTTTACCACTCGTCGTGGCCGCGAACACGATCGCGCTTGTCGCGCCGCTCGTTCTGGTCGCCGATGACCGCGCCGCCCACGCCGCCCGCGACGGCGCCGATGGCAGCACCCGCGCCGGCGCTACCGGTCACCGAGCCGATGGCTAGGCCGCCCAGAGCGCCAAGGCCCGCGCCGGTAAGGGCGCCCTCGCCCGCGTTGTTGCAACCCGTGGAAATCAGCAGCAATGCGGTGCCCGCACCAACCACTGCCGCCCTGCTGATCGTTCTGCGCCTGTTCATGGCTCGCTCCTTGCGTCGGGGCTCACCGAGCCCCATTCGATGCTAGCGGGCATGGGAACCCATGCCCTCAAGTAAGTGTACGCAAACCTATCTGCGATTGTTCCGGCTTAGCGTACTCGCGTTGCAGCCCCGGGCTTCCCCGGATTCTGGCGAACAGCTTCTCAACCCTCGCAGGCCTAGGGATAGTCCTGGCGCGTGCCCCGGATCACGACATCCCCAATCGCCACGTGGCTGGGCTGCTCAGCGATGAACCGGATCATCCGGGCGATGTCGCTCGGGTCCAGAACCGGGCCGAACTTGTCCATCAGAGCCCCGAAACTCTCGGGGTCGTAGCCCGCGACCTGCTGAAACTCGGTCCGCACGATGCCGGGCTCAAGAAGCGAAACGCGGATGCCCCTGGGACCGACCTCCCGCCGAAGGGCCTCGGCGAGCGAGCCCACGCCGAACTTGGTCGAGCCGTACATGGAACTGAAAGGCGAGATATGCCGGCCAACGGTCGAGCCGAGCACCACGATGTCGTGCGGGTGGCTGAGCCAATCGCCTCGCTCGTCGATGTCGGCGAGCATGGCCTCGGATGCCTGCCGCATGAGATGGGCAGCGCCCGCGAGGTTGACGCGGATCATGTCGTCCCACTGCGCGGGGTCGCTCGTCAGCACGCTGCCCGCCAGACCACGCCCGGCGTTGACAACCACAAGATCAGCAACGGAGCCGAACACGCCTTTGGCGGTAGCCAGCATGGCCGCGATGACACCAGGGTCCGAGGCATCGCCCTCGCACAGCGCGACGTGCTCGGCGCCTAGCTCGTTGCGGAGCGCTTTGAGTCGATCGCTCCGCCGAGCGTTGACCACGACACACGCTCCCGCCTCGACGAAAGCGCGGGCCGTCGCTTCACCGATGCCAGCGCTGGCCCCGGTCACCAAGGCAACGCGGCCATCAAGGCTGCCCATGTGCGGTCTCCTGTTGTGGCTGGTCGGTTGTGGCTGGACGAGCCGTTCGGCCCGGCGGTTTACGGGAAGATGCCGCGCACGTCGTAGGTCTTGCCGATGTGCTCGAGCGCCGCCGCGAACGCAGCAGTCCGCATGTCGCACTTGAACCGCTGGCGCGCCAGTCGCGTGCGCCGAGCCGCCATGACCATGTGGCGGTTGAGTTCGGTGTCCACGTGCTCGGCATCCCAGATGACACACGACTTGTTTTGCACCCACTCGAAGTACGACACGGTCACGCCGCCCGCGTTGGCGAGGATGGCGGGCAGCACCTCGATGCCTCGACGCTGCAACTCGCGGTCGCCCGACGGATCGCACGGCGAGTTGGCGCCCTCGGCGACAATCTTGCAGTCCATCATCGAAGCCTGCCGCTGCTTGATCATCTGTTCGAGCGCCGCGGGAATAAACACATCGACAGGGGTCTGGTAGAACTCGTCCTCGCTGATGGCCTGGCCGCCTTGCGCAGCGTTCTGACCCGAACCCGAAGCGCCGTCCTGGCCGAAGCCCGCGACGCCGCCGGCTTTGGCGGTGTGAGCAGCGAGCGCCTCGCAGTCGAACCCATCGTCGTTGCGGAGGCCGCCCGTGTGGTCCATGACCGCGACGACCTTCGCGCCCATGTCGGCCAAGATCCGAGCCGCCCACGAGCCCACGTTGCCAAAGCCCAGCACGCTGACGCGCATGCCCTCGATCGACAGGTTGAACTCGGGGAGCATCTCGACGACGACGTCAACCACACCCTGCCCGGTCGCCTTCTCGCGGCCGAGCGAGCCACCAAACTCGACGGGCTTGCCGGTGACGATGCGCAGCGCGTCCTGCGTGTTGGACTGCGGCTGGCTCATCATGTAGGTGTCGGCGAACCACGCCATGGTCTGGGCGTTGGTGCCGACGTCGGGCGCGGGGATGTCGTAATCAGGCCCGATGAACGGGCTGATGGCACTGGCGAACCGTCGGGTAATCCGCTGCATCTCATCGGGCGTGTGCTCGCGGGGATCGACCTTCACGCCGCCCTTGCCGCCGCCAAAGGGGATGCGCACGAGCGAGCACTTCATGGTCATGAGCAGCGCAAGGCTCTTGACGTCATCAAGGTGGACCTCGGGATGGAACCGCACACCGCCCTTGTACGGGCCGAGCACGTTGTTGTGCTGCACGCGGTAGCCCTTGAACAGCCGGTGGTGCCCGTCGTCCATGCGGACGGGGAAGTGCACCATGATCTCGTTCTTGGGCTGGGCGCAGATGATCCGCACGCGGTGACGAAGATCGAGCAGTTCGGCGGCCCTGAGCGTCACACCGACGGTCTGTGTGTACAGGTTGTCCGGGTCGGTCGGGAAGCCGAGTTCCTCGAAGACGGGATCGCGAGCCTCGGAAATCACGTTGCTAGCGGGTGTCTGGGCCGTTGTCATCGCCTGGCTCGTCTCTCATGCGGGAAACGTGTAACCGAACCCGCGGGGTGCGCACAAATCCGTAAAGAATGAGAACGATAGCGCGTTCTGAAGCTCTCATCGGCATCTGCGAGCGTTGGCGGGCTACAAATTTGGAACATCGGACAACCTTGGGCGTGGCCCCAGACAAGGAAAGTACATGATCGTCTATCTCGCGTCGGATCTCATCTGGGCCACCAAGATCAAGTCGACCGCCGACGCGCTGGGCGTGCCCTGCCGCCCGGTCCGATCCGTCGAGATGCTGGAAGCCAGGCTCGCCGACGGCGAGGTCACCGCAGCCCTGCTCGATCTACAAGCGGACGCGATTTGGGACGTGCTGAACCGTTTGCGAGACTCCGCTGCCGAGCCCAGTGCAACCGGCGTGCGTGCGATCTGCTTCGGACCTCACATGGACACCGACGCTATGGACCGCGCCCGAACGATGGGTGCCGCCGAGGTGCTGCCCCGCGGGGCGTTCGACCGGATGCTGCCCGACCTGCTCATCAAGCTCAACTCCGAGGCCTGAATAGAAACAACGCCCCGGAGAACCGGGGCGTCGAGGGTGGATCACAGGATGGCTCGGCCTAGAGCCCCGCTCGATCAGAAGCTGATCTTGTCGGTGCCCATCGCGTCGTGGTCGCCCATGCCGCCGGAGCTGCTGCTGCCGAATTGCTCGGGCCGGCCGCCTCCGCCGCTATCGTTGGAGTAGTCGTCGCTGCCGGTGGTATCGCCCCACTGAGCCCGCTTGAGCGAGAGCCCGATCTTACGATCAGAGATGTCCACGCGGAGAATCTTGACGTCGATTTCGTCGTCGCTCTTGACGACATCCTGCGGGTTCTCGACCTTGTGGTCGGCCAGCTCTGAGATGTGCAGCAGGCCCTCGAGATCATCCTCAAGCTCGACGAACACGCCGAAGTTGGTGATCTTGGTGACCTTGCCCCGCACGACCATGCCGGGCTGGTAGGCGCCGGGGATGGCTTCGAGCCACGGATCCTCAGTGAGCTGCTTGACGCCGAGGGAGATGCGCTGCTTCTCCTTGTCGACTTCGAGCACCACGCACTGCACGTTGTCGCCCTTGGCCACAGCTTCGTTGGGGTGCGTGACCTTCTTGGTCCATGACATGTCGCTGACGTGGAGCAGGCCATCGATACCGGGCTCGATCTCGACGAACGCGCCGTAGTTGGCGAGGTTGCGGACCTCGCCCTCGATGATGGTGCCGGGGGGGTACTTCTCGCCGACCAGTTCCCACGGGTTCACCTCGGTCTGCTTGATGCCGAGGCTGATCTCCTGCTTGTTCTTGTCGATCTCGAGGATGACCACGTCGATTGCGTCGCCCGGAGCCACGACCTCGGACGGGTGGTTGACCCGGCGTGTCCATGACATCTCGGAGATGTGGACCAGGCCCTCGATGCCGTCTTCGAGGCGGATGAACGCGCCGTAGGACATGATGTTGACGACCTCGCCCTTCACGCGGCTGCCCACGGGGTACTTGGCCTCGATCTCTTCCCAGGGGCTCGCATCCTTCTGCTTGAGGCCCAGGGCGATCTTCTCTTTGTCCATGTCGATGTTGAGAACCTTGACCTCGAGCTTCTGATCGATTTTGACCAGGTCCGAGGGATGGTTCACACGGCCCCACGACATGTCGGTGATGTGCAGCAGGCCGTCGATGCCGCCGAGGTCGACGAACACACCGAAGTCGGCGATGTTCTTGACCGTACCGGTGACCACGTCGCCCTCGTGGATGTGCTCCAGCAGGCGGCGCTTGGCCTCCTCGCGCTCCTGCTCGATGAGCTTGCGGCGCGAGATAACGATGTTGCGCTTGTCGGTGTCGATCTTGAGCACCTGCGCGCGGAGCCGGCGACCGATGAACTCGCCGATGTCTTGCGGCCGGCGGATGTCCACCTGGCTCGCGGGCAGGAACACGGGGACGCCGATGTCCACGAGCAGGCCGCCCTTGATCTTCTTCATCACGAGGCCTTCGACCTCGTCGCCCTCCTTGCAGGTGTCGGTGATGCGCTGCCAGTTCAGGATGCGTTCGGCCTTGCGTCGGCTGAGCTGCACGATCCCGCCGTCGCCTTCGAGCGACTCGAGCAGCACGTCGATCATGTCGCCGACGCGGATCTCCATGTGGTCGAACTCGTTCTTGGCGACCAGGCCCTCGCTCTTGAGCCCGACTTCGATGACCACGTCGTCGCCGGCGTACCCGATGATCTTGCCTTTGATCAGCCGGCCCGGGACCAGGTCTGCCAGGTCTTCGCCCAGCAGCGAGTCCATGTTGATCGCACCCTCGTCGGTGCTCTCCGCGTCCAGCAACTTGAGCATCTGCTCGGTCTCGTCGTCCACCAGACCAAGCGATGCAATCAGATTCTCGTCAATCAAGGTTCACGCTCCGCAGCCTCCGCACGCGATTACCCCGTCGGCACGGGCATCGGTCGGACGCTGCTCACCAGAGCCTCAATGGCTCAAGGCGGCCCCGAAGGGGCGATGCAAGGGTTCAACACAATCCGTAGCCACACCACACGGCGTGGACGGAGCCGACAACACATCCTAGGTCGGCTGATCTCGCCCCGGCCTGCTGGCGGCCCTGCGGGTTTTCTGCATTCCCGCTCACCGAACCTGCCCGCCCGCTGGCGAATCAGCTCAGTTCCACGAGCAACCCTTGGGCAGCTCGACCTGCCGCTGAGCCTCTGTCAGATCGAGCGATCGTCCCAGCCCCGCAAGTTCACCCCGCAAAAGAGCCGCCCGCGCCGAGACGCTGGCCTCGTTCAGCAGCTTGTAACGAATCTCGTGATCGGTCGTCAGCGCGAACCCGACAAGCTCCATGACGGCCACGGTCGGGACCTGTTCATCTTGCAAATACCCGAGCACCGAGCCCGCAGCGGACAGATGCCGAAGTGAGCCCTCAGCCAGTTCGTGGGTCACCCACTTGCGAAGCTGGTCGAGCCCGGGGCCGGGGTCGTCCTGGTTCATCACCGGCGCGAGCATCGCGGTGCGATACGCCCGGTCCACGCTCGGCGGGGATTCCTGCTCGATCTTGGCCCGGCAGATGCCCTGGATCACGATGTTGTAACGCCCATCGGGCAGTTTCTCGTGCTTGGCGATCTGCGCCACGCACACGCTGGGCCTGACCTCGGCCCGGCCAAACTCGTCGCTCGCCCGCTCGCCGCTGGTCTCAGGCGCCAGCACCGCCATCGCAAACTGGCCAGAGCCATCAAGCGAGTCGCTGACCATGGCCCGGTACCTGGATTCGAAGATGTGCAGCGGGATCGCCTGCTGGGGGAGCAACACCACCGAGTCGAGCGGGAAGATCGGCATGGGCCGGCTGAAGTTCACTCGGAAGGTCGGGCTGTCGCTCACGTGCGTCTCCTCGGGCCGTCGGCCCGGTCGCTTGCGTTCATCCTACCCTCAACCATGCCCGATGCCTCCCTGCTCGACAAGTTCCCCGCCCCCACCGACCAGCCGTTCGTCGTCGAGCACGTCAGCGATGAGTTCACGAGCGTCTGCCCGGTGACGGGCCACCCGGATTTCGGCAGCGTGACGATCCGCTTTGAGCCCAAGCCAGCCAACGCTGGCGGCACCTGCGTCGAGCTCAAGAGCCTCAAACTGTACTTCCAGAGCTTCCGCAACGAGGGCATCTACTACGAGGCCGTGACCAACCAGATCCGCGATGATCTGGCCGCACTCATGCATCCGACATGGTTGCAGGTCATCACGCACTGGAAAGGCCGGGGCGGGATTTCGAGCGTAGTCCGCGCGACCAGCGGAACCGTGCCCACAGCCTGGGCTACTGCCGAGTAGGCACCACGCACGACCGACTGACGGCGCGTACCCTCTGCGCATGACCACTACTGAATCTGACCGGCGCGCGATCACCGACCTTCGGCCCTCGGAGCGCTTCGAGGGGCCGTTCAGCATTGCCAACGCGCAGCTCGGCCGAACCCAGAAGGGCAACCCCTACCTCCGCTGCCTGCTGGGCGACAAGACCGGCCAGGCCGCTGGCCGCATGTGGTCGATCGATGAAGCCACCTTCCGGCGCATCCCGACCGACGGGTTCGTGTGGGTCGAGGGCGAGGCGCAGACCTACCAGGGCTCGCTGCAACTGATCATCCACGCGATCGATCCGGTGGACCCGACGCCCGAACAGCTCCGCGAGCTGCTGCCGAGTTCGTCGGGCGATCCCGACAAAATGTTCGCCGAGCTTCAGTCGATCCTCGATACGCTCGAACATCCCGCCGCCAAGGCGCTGGCCAAGGCGTACCTCGACGATGAGCACCTGATGGACGCCTTCCGGCGCGCCCCCGCAGCCAAGTCCATGCACCACGCCTACCTCGGCGGGCTGCTCGAACACACGCTCAACCTGGTGCGCCTCGGCAGCGCCGTCTGCCCGCTCTACCCGAAGATCAACCGCGACATCGTCGTGCTGGGCCTGTTCCTTCACGACCTCGGCAAGACCCGCGAGCTGGTGTACGACAAGACCTTTAGCTACTCGGAACGGGGCGAACTGATCGGGCACATCGTCGAGGGCGCGCTCATGCTCCACGACAAGGCCCAGCAGCTCATGGCGAGCGACGGCATCCGCCTGCCCAAAGGCATGCTCACCGTGCTCCAGCACATCATCCTGTCGCACCACGGCATTCCCGAGTACGGCGCTGCCAAGCTGCCATCCACACCCGAGGCGATCTTGGTGTCCATGCTCGACAACGTCGATGCCAAGACCACCATCGCGCTGGACGCAGCCAGGCCCGACGAACTGCCGAGCTTTGATCTGGGCGGCAACTTCACCGAAAAGCTCTGGGCGCTGGACACCAAGCTGTACCGGCCCGATCCGCTCGCCGAAGGCTAAAGCACGGTCGGTCCTCAGAACCCGAACGGGTTTTCCCCGAAGCCGAGCCTGCGCGACTCGATGGGCGGGGTTGTGCCTTCAGCCTCTCGGCACGCCTCGGCGAGCCACTGGTGCAGCTTCTCGTGGCATGGGTGGGCATCCAGCAGGTCGAGCAGGTCGTCCACCCGAAAGTCCGGGTGCTCCACATCGGGCAAGGCTGCGAAGCCCGCGTCGCCCAGCGCCTCTGACGCCATCTCGAACCACGATGCCGGGGGCAGCCCGGAGTAGCGGTCTTTGGTCACATGGTCCTCGACCCGCTCGAGCGGCTCGGGCGTCGCGACCTTGGCGCGGAAGATGCGTGGCCCCACCGCGACCATCGGCCACCGGCCGTCGCGGGTCATCGGCTCTCGACACAGCACCAGCGCGGGCACCTTCTTGCGGTCGGCGTGCTCGCGGAGCGTGCGGGCCTCAGCGCCGATCATCGGCGGCTGGAGCAGGTACACCCCCGGTGCGAGCGCACGCGGCACGTCCGCCCCCTTGCAGATCAGCAGGCCAAAGCCCGCGTCGAGCGCGATGAGCCGCTTCTGCCGACGTGCCTCTTGCAGCGGCAGGCAAATCCGCGCCATCCGCTCGAAGTCGCGAGCCGACCGCGCTTGCCGCAGCGCACGCTCGCTCAGCCGCTCGGCTTCGAAGTAGTCCGTCTCGACGAGCGCGCGCGAGGCCCGGTCCATCATCGAGTCGATGCCCGAGCCATCGGACGGGCCTTGATCGCCCAACAAGCTTGATGGCGGGTTGAGGCTCATGGTGAAGGGTCGGTGTGTACCCAGTGGGGCGAGGGGTTTAAGTCAGTCGCCCTTGGAGGGCCGGGGCAGGCCATCGGCCCAGGTGCGGAGCAGCGCCGACCACGACTGGCCAAGCGCTGCGAGATCGAACCGCAGGGTATCGCCCAAGGTGGACCAATCCTGCGATTCAATGGCCTGACGCACGGCTTGCAGCTCATCGCGCAGCTTGGCGATGTGCGAGTCAACCTCGGCCGCTGTTTGCGCATCGGCCGGCGGAGCGAAACTCTGCGTCTGCCCCACGGCTTGCTGGACCATGTCCCACATCGCCAGTGCCCCAGAGAGCGACTTGAACGCCTGAGCCGAATCGCCCTGCTCCATCAGGTCCGCAGCCTGGGTCTGCATCCCGAGCGCCTGATCGATGGCGGCGGCCGACTCGTGGAGGATGTTAAGCCCGAAGGCGTTGGGCTCGGCGCTCACCAGCGAAAGCTCGTCGATCGGACCGGCGTGGGCCTCGGGTGTTTCAAGCGCCTCGGGTTCGAGCGGCTGGCCGTCGGCGTGGACCTCGAGAATGAGCCTGCCGAGTTGTTCGGCCCGGCCGCTGGCCAGCGCCAGCGCATCGCGCAGCGTGTCGGACTGTTCATCGAGGCACTGACCGTCGAGCATGACTCGCATCGCGTTCTTCTCCTTGCTTCACGCCTCGGTGGCAGGCTGCTGGCTCGCCTCGCGGCGCTTGTGCTTATCGATCAATCGCAGGTTGCGCGCGTAGATCACGATGCCGCTGGACTGGCCGAACACGCCGACCGGGTCCTGACGCCAGACAAAGTACACGAACAGCAGCGAGCCGCCCACAAGGCTCATCCACCAGAAAATATCGGGCACGGTCGATTTGCGCTCCCGCTCGCTGACCAGCCACTGCACCATGAATCGGCCCGCGAACACGGCCTGTGCACCAAACCCGAGCACCACCCACGCGAGGCTGCCCCAGCCGGTGATGTTGAGCAGGCGAAAGACCGCGTTCGACTCGCCTCGGGTGACGGCCTCGACCTGCGACGGCCCGAGCACCGAGGCCAGTTCGCTCTCGGTGAGCACGGCCGAGGGCTCGCCCATTCGAGGCACGAACCGGAACGTGCGATCGCCATCGCCCGAGCCGGCCACTTCGAGCCAGCCGCGTTCGCCGCCGAGCCTGTACTCGATCAGTTCGGTGCCCTCGCGGAAGTCCCCCTCGTAGCGCGACGAGCTTGGCTGGTAGATCAGCCAGAACCCAAGGGCCACCAGCGCCACCATCGCCAGCAGGGCTTCCCACTTGAGCTTCACCCTCGGCCCCCACTGGAATCTGACGCTGCGCCGGTGAGCATCTCGCTGGCGGCTTTGGGCTCGACCTGTCCATCGGCCTGTCCGATGGGCTGTCCGTTGGCCTGCCGGGCGGGCGGGCTATCCAACGAGGCCAGTTCAGCCGTCACGGGCCTGCGCCGGTTCCGCATCCAGCGGACCGCGAAGCAGTCGATCAGCCCGGGCAGAGCACGCTGGGTGATACCTAGGCCGTACTTGGTTTCACCTGCGGCGCGCGCGCGGTGCGAGACCTGCATCTCGACCACCTTGAATCCAAGATCGCGAGCGAGAACCGGGATGAACCGGTGCACGCCACGGAATTCGAGCGGCAAGGCCAGTGCGACCTCGCGGCGCATCAGCCGAAGCGAGCAGCCGGTGTCGCGGATCGAGTCGCCCAGCAGCATTCGGCGGAACAGCCGGCCCACGATCGAGCCAGCCTTGCGGACGATGTTGTCCTGCCGATCGCGCGAGCGGTCGCCCTGCACAACGTCCGCGCCGCTGGATTCAAAGAGCTTGAGCATCGCGGGCAGGTCCGCAGGGTTGTTCTGGCGGTCGGCATCGAGCACGGCGATGAGCCTGCCCCGGCAGGCGCGAAAGCCCGCATGGAACGCCGCCGACTGGCCGTTGCCCTTGCCAGGGGGCGTGCCCAGCATGCGCACGCACCGCAGCCAGGGTCGATCGGTCATCAGCGTGTTGAGCGTGACCGCGGTGGCATCGGTCGAGCCGTCGTCCACGACCACGAACTCGAAGCTTCGGCCCGTGGGGGCGATCGCTGCATGGATCTCATCTGCGAGCGGTCCAACGTTGTCCTGCTCGTTGTGGGCGGGCGCGACCACGCTCAGATCAATCTCGGCGTCTTGATGCTCAAACCCATGCCCGTGCTGCATATCCGCTCCGGTCCCGTGATGCTGGCCCAACCGATCGAAAGTGTAGGGGCTGCGGGCGTGCGAGCCCGATTCTGCGGTCTCGGCGGCCCGGGCCGACGCGTACCATCGGTTGTGGCCCGCCGAACACTCCATGACCAGTATTTCAAGCAGGCCAAGCGCGAGGGGTACGTCGCGCGGTCGGCGTACAAGCTGCTTGAGATCCAGGACAAGCACCGCCTGCTCAAAAAAGGCCAGCGGGTGCTCGACCTCGGCTGTGCGCCGGGATCATGGCTGCAAGTGGCCAGCCCGATCGTTGGCCCTAAGGGCGTGCTCGTGGGGATCGATCTATCGAGGGTCGCGGCCCGGTTGGAGCCGAACGTCCGCACGATCGAGGGCGATGCGTTCGACCAGAAGCCCGAGGACCTGACCGAAATGGCGGGCGGGCTGTTCCATGCGGTGCTGAGCGACATGGCCCCCAACACCACGGGCAGCGGCGACGACCTGGTCTCGGCGAACCTCTGCCGAGAGGTGTTCGAACTGGCCAAGCAGGTCGGCCTGCCCGGTTCGTCGCTCGTGATGAAGATCCTCGAAGGCGCCGAGTACTCGAGCGTCGTGGCCGAAACCCGCGAGGCGTACGCGAAGGTCAAGGGCTTTCGGCCCAAGGCAACGCGGGACGTCTCGCGCGAGATCTTCATCGTCGCCCAGGGCCTGCGCGCCGGGGCTGGCGGATGACCCTGCTCGAGCCTGCTCACGCGCTGCTCGCGGGGGCTCTCGCGGTGCCCACGCTGCTGCTGCTCTACATGCTCAAGCTCCG
This sequence comes from uncultured Phycisphaeraceae bacterium, assembly GCA_964352615.1. GTDB lineage: Bacteria > Planctomycetota > Phycisphaerae > Phycisphaerales > UBA1924 > OFTM382. Next base: position 3,437 of record CAYGSG010000005.1, on the reverse strand, counting down.
CCGCCGGCCTGTGCGCGTTAGCTCAGCGATGTTCTGGGCCGAAGCGGCCAAGGACCTCGAAGCCAACACCCCGCTGCGATGGCTCCGCGCGAGCTGGCTGCTCATCATGCAACTGCTCGCGGTGCTGCTGCTGGTTACGGCACTAGGCAGACCCGCGATCGAGAGCGCCGAACCGAGCGTCGATCGGCTGGTGCTGATGCTCGACCGCACCGCTTCGACCGGTGCGCGCGACGGCGAAACGACCACGTTCGAGAAACTAAGAACCCGCCTGCTCGACCGGATCGAGGCGCTTGACCGCGCTGGCTTCTCGGGCGAGGCCTCGCTCGTGCTGCTCGATGCAGCCCCCGCGCTGGCGGCCGGGCCTACGCGAGACCTGCGGGAGATCGCCTCGGCGCTGCGAGAAGTTGAGCAGACGGACCAGTCGGGCGATCTCGTCGCCGCCCTTCGGCTGGCCGAAACCATCGCAGCAGGGCCAGAACAGGCGGTCGGCGCTGAGGCGGGCGTGCTCACTGGCATGATTGAACTGGCGACCGACGGCTCGCTCGCTGGGGTTGTTCCCGCTGGAGTGCGAGTTCTGCGGGAGAGCCTCCAAGCACCTTCGGGCAACGCGGGCATCGTGGCGATGGCAGCCCGGCGGGACATCGACGAGCCATCGCTCGCGCGGATTCTGGTCTCGATCGTCTGCGACGCAGCCGAGCCAATCACGCTCGCCGTCGAGTTTGCGGTCGATGGCAGGGCAGTAGCCACTCGGCCCCTTCGGCTCGAACCCGACGCCTCGACGCCCGGCGTGGTTCGTGGCACGCTCACCGAGTCGCTCAGGCTGCCATTCGGAGGGCTTGTGGTCGCTCGGCTGATGAGGCCCGATGCGCTCGACTCGGACAATGCTGCGGGCGTTCGAGTGGCGGCTCCACCAGCGCCGTCGATCGTGCTGGTTCAGCCCAGCCGGGACGATCTTGAGAGCGACGCAAGCTGGGTGCTGATCGAGACGCTCCGAGCCATCGGACCAGCATCGCTCCAGCAGATGACCCAGCAGGAGGCTGCTGAACTGGGCATCCCGCAGGGAACCCAACTGGTCATTCTTGATGGTGTGGCACCGGGCACGATCGCGATCCCACCAACGAAAGCGCGGCTCAGCTTCGGCGTGGACCCGGGCCTGCCCGGGCTTTCGACCGGAATTGCCGACCGCAGCACCGGACGTTTCGTGACGTGGGACCGCAACCACCCGGTCTGGCGGGGAGCGGCTATCGACTCGGTGCGGTGGAGCCAATCGGTCCCATTCAACGAGCTTGACGGGTCGATTCAGCAACTGGCCATGAGCGGGCAAGGACCGGTCGCTGTGCTCGAGGAACGAGGCGGCGTGCGAAAGCTCGCGCTGAGCTTCAGGCCAGCCGACTCAACCTGGACCACGCATTACAGCTTTGCGTTGTTCCTCGCCAACGCGGTGGAACTGCTCACATGGACCGCCAGCACGCAAGCAGGCACCGTGCTGACCACCGGCCTCAGCCCGAGCTTGTCGCCAGCGGAGGTAGCGCCGATAACGCCGAGCTCGGTCGTCTTGTCGGATGGATCGACCCGTGCGATTTCGGCTTCAAGCAATGGCATGTGGCCGCTAGGCCTGATCGCGCGCGCAGGCCCGGTCACACTCAGCGGCAAGGCTGGCGAAAAACTCGCGCTCTACGCGGGCGTGCTCAATGAGGACGAGACCCGGCTTACCCGCGAACGGCCTGAAACGAACCGACAGACCGACTCATCTCAGCGGCCATCAGCGGGTTCTGACGACGAACCGTCGCGCCAAGCAACGCGCGAGACCACACGGGAAGTCTGGTACTGGTTCGTCATTCCCGCATCGCTGCTGCTGGCGATCGAGTGGTTCGTGTACGCGAGGCGGGCAAGGGTCTGAGTCCCCCGCTTTCACTCGCGGGGCAAAACCGCACCCCAGCGGCTCAGGTCCGCGAGCACGCGGCCGGGCTCGGGTTGTGCGGGCATCATGCGCCGGGGCCACGACGAGACCACGACGCCGTCTCGCCTCCGGGCCAAGCCGATGCGCAACGCCCCGTTGGACTCGATCGCCGAGGCTGGAAGCTCGATCTCGACGCGCCACGCTCCCGGCTGGCTTCCATCAGCCGCGTTAACCGCGACCGAGCCCGAGAGGGGTGCATCGCCCATGATGGTGCGCACGCCCCAGTCCGGAGATGCAGACAGCACGGCAGTCGAGGCTCCCATCGGTCCGAGCCACACGCGGAGTTCGTCGCCGGGCGTTCGTGCCTCGGCGTCGCACTCGACGAGCAGTGTCCACGCATCGCTTCCGCCACCGGCTCCGGGTTTGAGAAAGAGCTGGCCCCGTGTGCGCGTTCCCGCTGGCTCGGTGGCACCGATCGAGGCATCGCTGCTGAGCCACGCGGGGGCATTCCAGGGCGAAGCGAAGGGGGCGATGGCCAACCCGGGGGGCCGAACTCGGCTGGCAGCATTGGCCGCCGGAACGCGGGCCGACCACGAGCCGCAGTGGACCTCCAGCATTGGCGGCTGATCGAGCGATGCGGGCACCTCGACGCGCGAGATCGCGAGGCCGGGCGACTCTGATACTGATGGGCCCGCGACCGACTCGACCCAAGCGAGCGACGCAGCGGACGACAGATTCGCCACGCCGACCGTCGGGCCAGCCGGCTTGCTCTCTAGGGCGAGCAGCTTGCCTCCGGCGTCATCGATCACCCAAGCTATTGCGGCTGGCCGGTCATCGAGCCACCGCTGAATGCGGGCGAGCCGGTCCTCGTCGGTTCGCGATGCATCGAGCATCGCATCGGCCAGGCGGTCGAGTTCATCGGCTTCGCCGGGCAAGCCCCAAGCGGGCAGCCACGTAGCCTGCCCGGTGCGCACGACGGGCACGAGCGAGTCGCGGAACCGGGTAGCGAGCGCCGCATCGAGCTGCCAGAGCGCAGCCAAGACCGACAGCCAGCGGGCGCGCTGGTGAGCCGAGAGCACCTCGAGCGCCCTGCTGGGTGCGCGCGCCTGTGTACCGGTCGCCGGCCTTGGCTGGCTGTGCTGATCCCATACTTCGCCTGTGGCCAGTTCGACCCGCCACGCACTGAATGGGTCGGAACGCATCTGTTCCAATTGCTCGCGGAGCGATGCTGAACGCAGCGCATCCTCGGAAAGCGGCGAGGCCCACGGCTCCCATCGCTGCGGATCGCCTTGTGTTTCAGAGCCCCTGAGCGTCTCGGGCGACGCAAGCCATTGAACCGAGCGTCTTCGCCCATCGAGCCAGACGGCCTGCCCGACCGCGTCGATGGGCAGGTCGAGCAGCACGATCCATCGGCCGGGCGTATCGGGCACGCTGGTTGATGTCGCGGGGAGTGTTTGCCAGTTGGGCGTTGGGAGCCACCGGCCCTCGGGCGGGCTCTCGATGCTGAGCCAGAGCAGGGTGGCGGGGACGGGGCGGC
>CAYGSG010000004.1:0-69521 GCA_964352615.1 uncultured Phycisphaeraceae bacterium | reverse complement strand
CGCGATGCGCAAGGTCAACTCGGCCGAGGACGGCGTCCAGGCCGTTGCAACGGCCAAGGCCGCTGCCGCTGATGCGCGGGACGCGCTCGATCTGCATCTGAACGCCCTCGAAAGCACGCTGGCCAGCGCGCTGGGGTCCGAGGGCTTTGCCGATGCCAAGCGGATCGCGACCAAATCACGTGAGCTCGGCGTTGATAACGCCGCCATGGCCGGTGATTTCACCGAGGCCCAGCTTGTCGCCTACCGCTCGGCGGTAGCCGCCGAACGCATCGCCGCTAAGCGTGGCGAATCCATGAGCGACGAGATGGCAGCAGCGCTGCGGCTTGTTCGGGACGACACTGCCGTGCTGACTGCTCGCACTCGGGTGCAATCTCGCAAGGCCACGCTCGATGGCATCCTCAGGGGGATCGGCGAGGATTGGTAGGCCCTAAGGATCTGCTTCCTACCGGCCGAATCAACTGCCCGGCTTCCGCTTATCCGCTCGCGCGTCGAACCGATGTCAGGTTGAGATCACGTATTCCAGTGGCCTGATCCCCCTCCCCCCCACTGCCGCCCGGGTGGTCCGTCTCGCGAGCCTCGCCTCTGGCCTCCCGGAAGAACCGGCTCACTCGAATGAGTGAGCCGGCTGCACGCTCAGTGCTCGCTGGGCAGGTAGAGCGTCCAGTGCTCGCCGTCGAACCCCGCCCACACGTCGATGTGGCTCAGCGAGAAGTCGGTGAACGAGATGTTCTTGACGAACCACGGTGGCACGCCATCATCGGCGCGAGCGGTGAGCAGAGCGGCCTTGTCGGCATCCACATCGAGGCGCCAGAAGTGGAGTTCTCCGATCCTGGGCTCACTGGTGGCCGCCGCGTGGAACGCCTGCGACCCGAGGGCGACGGCGATCTCGTCGATGAGCCAGTAGGCCCCTGCCCGCTCGGCCAGATGCCGGATCCCCGGCGTGTAGAGCACGCGGCATTTGAGCCCGTGGCGGAAGCGTTCGAGGTCTCCGGTGAACCGGCGAAGCTCGTCGTGGGTGAGTGGGTATTGATCGTGCGGCATGGTCTGTTTCCTTTCGTGAATGGGTTGACCGATGCCACGCCCCGGGCGATCGCTCTGAGCCGGAGCGTCCAGGGGTTGGTGCGGGCAGGAGCGCAGCGACAACACGGCCCCTTGACGAGCCGGCGTCGATCGCCAAGCTGGCATCTATCAGGTCAGACCATCACGAAGGAGCGAGAGCCGCGCGCGACGCGCGGTCACGCAGACGATTGGGTGTCACGGACCGGCAAGCATGGGTTTCGCCACATATCTGTGGGATTCAACCGTCATGACACACGAACTCGATGACGTTGGCTCTCTGACCGATGCCCGACCGCAACACTCCAGCATTGCCACTGTGCATCCGTGCCGCGAACCGGTCGTACAAAGACACAGAAGGGGCGCTGCCATGAAGCCACTGCAACTGTTGATCATCGCCTGTGCTACGAGTCTCGCGCACGGCGACATCATCACCGAGACGATCAGTTTCAACCTGGGGTTTACCGATGAACGAACCGCGATGTTCGATCAGTTCAACGGCTCGCTTGGCACCCTGATCGATGTCCAACTCGAAGTCACGGCCATCGCGTCTGCGAGTGTCAGCCTCCAGAACACGTCCGGCTCAGGCCGCACAGCCAACACTCGGGTGTTCGGATGGGTCGAGTATGTCGGCCCCGGGTTTGCCGCCACGGGCCCCGACGCGATCGGCGTCAACAACCGTGAATTCGAGATGCTGGACAGCTTCTTCGTCAACGCGGGGCAGGTCATCATGAACCGCTCGATCGGCAACTCCACGATTAACACCTTCGGAGCCAACCCGTCGAATCACGCGCCGTACATCGGGCCGGGCAAGGTCGGCGTCAATTTCGACTACGTGGTGGGAGCGGAGATCACCCCTCCGGGTGTGTTCAGCACGGCGTTTGGGTTCAACGGGTTCACGATCGCGACCATGGTCTACGAGTTCGTTCCCGTGCCGATGCCGAGCTCAGCCTCCGCTCTGGCGTTGATGGGAATGCTCGTCAGCCGCCGGCGTCGATAGGACCTGCTCGTGGACCTGCATGGGGGTTTCACCTTGATCGGGTAGCCGGGGTCAAGAGGCCGACCGAGGGCGCCAACGAGGGCAAGACCCCCGCCCTCTCTGACGATCAGGCCAGGGCCCTGCTCAAGGCACCCGAGGGCATCGACCTGAAGGCGGTGCGTGACCGGGCCATCCTGGCCACGTACCTGTTCCATGCACTGAGGCGCTCGGAGGTCGCAGATCTGCGCGTCATTGACATGCGCGAGCGCTGCGGCGTCATGCACTTCACCGTCTTCGGCAAAGGCTCCAAGACCCGCTACGTCCCGGTCCACCCCGCGGCGCTTTCGGCAATTAAGGAGTACCTGACCATGGCCGGCCACGGAGAAGACCGGCCCGGAGCGCTGTTCCGACCGGTGCGCAACAACCGCACAGGCCGTTTGGATCTGGCCATCACCGGCGACGGGATGTACAAGCTGCTCAAGAATTACGGCGCGAAGGCCGGCATCACGATGGACGGGCTCTGCCTGCACGCTTTGAGAGCGACAGCCGCCACCAACGCGCTTCAACACCAGGCCAACATCGCCTATGTCCAGATGTGGCTCGGACACTCCTGATCGCAACGACCAGGCTCTACGACCGCAGAAGATCAAGGCCAGAGGACAGCCCGACGTTCAAGGTCAGGTACTGAAAGCAGCCACCGTCGCGGCCTCCATTGGCACGGATCAATTCGATCATCTGTTGGAAGCATACATCGAACACTACATCGAGAAGCCACCGCATCACGGGCTCGGCAATCAGTTGATTCTTGTGCGTGCTCCGCCGAACGTCATTGCTCCGATCGTCGACCAAATCCGGCTCGGCAGGGTGCCCAAGTCGTACCGCCGCAACGCAGCCCACCTAGAGACAGCCGACGACCTGATCCCCTTACAATACGCGATCCGGGACCGAAAGGCTCGGCCTAGACATGGCCCTGCATCGGTGGCATTCAAGCCAGATTGCTGGCCAGTACATTTAGCGAAGCATCACGTTGAACACGAAGTGAGCACCGATGAGCGCAGTAGCGTGTCCAATTCCGCACCACACTAGTCTGGCGCCAAAGGCATTCCTAACGCAGCAGACACTGCGTCGTCTATTGTCCGAAAACTCTCAAGCCCCTGTTCGCCGATAGGTCCTGATGAAGCGCCGACGGGACGCATGTACTCGTCCACTATCTCATCGTTAAAATATCTGAAAGAGTGCTGTGGCAGCCGGTCCTCGGGTTTCAATTCCCTTGATATAACATGCTGAAAATAGCCCTTGGACCACGGAAGTACATTTGTGATAAGAGGGGGAATCAGCAAGGAGTCTGGCGACAAACACGGCGGAGCGTCGATATTGCATGCTCTTGCAGAATATATATATACCAGAACTCCTGCGTGGCCTGGGATCGCGATCGCGTCTGTGGCGATCACTCGCCCGAATAGGTACTCTTGATCACACAGAAGCATGGCGAACACATCGCCAGTCTTAGGCTTATGCCGCGACGGATGTAGTTTTAACAAGTTCATACTAATGCCCATTTTGACGCAGCCATTGCTCCCCCCATTCAACAGCCTCGTCATAGTAATTATGGCTGGGGCTGATGCTATTACGTACGTTTTCAAACTGTGAATTACGAACAATCGCAGCCTGCTCGATGGCCCTAGCCTCGCCACGGGTTAGGGGCGTCGAGTTGATCGCACGAATGCGGAAACGGTCCCCGTGTTCTGCGGCGCGGCGAACGATGTCATTCGTAATGCCAACGTACACTACTTTTCCATTCTTGTAACCGTAGTAAACATGATTAACGGCATCGCCACCCCTTAGGGCAGATGGGAGTGTATGCTTCGTCGCCGCAGCGGTGACTCGAGTGCCGTTTCGTACCGCAGACGATACTTGTGAATAGCCGTCCAACGCTGTATCAAGTTGCTTCCCTTTCCCTAACGTCACGGCATCCGCGGCCACCCAAAGCCAAGACTGTTGACCCTGAGTCGCCTGGATGATGCCCTGAACAAAGCTCGCTGCGCCGTGCGCCGCCAGGAATGCTTGGCCTCCTGCCTGAATCCGCGCATTCGTACTCGCAGAAATGCTGAGCATCATGAAAAGACCGGATGGATCCGATCGTTTGATAGGTGATGCTCCGAGGTATCCGTACAAGCTATGCCCGTCGCCATACAAGCCTTGAACCGACATCAGAGGCTCAGCTACGCCCATGTAAGAACCATGGCTAGCCAAGACAGACACGATCTGCCCCGTTTGATTCGGATCTCTCTGGAAGAACCTTCCTCTGCTCACATCGACGGTTCGGTTGCGGTTGTGCAGGATCGGCTTGGAGAGTGGCATGAGCATCGCGGGCTCAACGCCGCTGCTCGCCTGCAGCGTTGCGAGATCAAGCCGGTCTACAAACAGACCCTTGTGGGCCATCCGCAGTGCTGGGTGGCTGTGAATGGACTCGGCGGTGATCACTTGGCCGTAGGGTTCGTACGTCCATTGCGCAGCGACTCGTGGCGCTGACCCGTTCACGTCGCAGAGTGCAACTACGTCGCCGGATGAATCCACGATCGGCCACCAAGCGGGCTCGCGGTCAGCGTGCTCGTGACCCTCAAAGACCATGACGGGTTCGTCGAACCCGTTGTCGCCCGGTCCCCACACGTATTCGCGCTGGAGGGTGCGATCAGAGGTCGAAGGATTGATCTCGACGGTCTGCACACGGCGAAGCCCGTCGTGGTGGTACCGTTCGGTGTAGGTGCCCGTGCCCGCCGTGTCCGGCGAGGTGGTCTGCACCAGTCGTCCGAAGCCATCGAACCCGTACCGACGCACCAGGTCACCGAGGACCAGGTGGGCCTGCGGGTCGAACACGAGGTTCGCGTTCCAAGAACTGTGGTAGGTCGCCTCATGGATCTCGATGATGCGGTTCCAGGCGTCGTACGAGTAGAGATGCTCTCCATCAAAGATCAGATTGCCGATGGCGTCATGATGGAGTTCTGATGTGACGGTGGTCGCGTTGGCATCGCCATCACGCTCTGAGAGCCCTTCCAGGGCGTTTGTCCGATCAATCTTGTGGTTCTGCCTGTCGATATCGGTTGCAGCGTCAGCACCGGGCTGCTGTGGATGCCCAACGCTTCCGTAGTAATCAAGATTGCCCACCGTCCGGCGCCCGGCGTACTCCTGCTCCTGCAGAGCAAGCCATGCAATCACATCGTCGATCGTGTACTCCCCGTCCTCATCGAGGTCCATCCACGGCTCAGGATCTGAGGAAAGCAGCTCCATGAAAAGGACGAGGTCTGATGAGTCAACGAAGTCATCCCCGTTGAGGTCATACGCGGACTCAGTTCCCGTCCAGTTGCCCAGCGCATCCATGTGCCATACGTCTGAACGAACAAGTCCTGTCAGTCCGGCTATGAACGGCACCGGATCGCCCACAGGTCCGCCGCCCATGAGGTCATAGGTGACAGCGAAACCAATATCACCGATATCATGCTGGTGCAGGCGCCCGAGTGTGTCATAGTCCGAAATCGTGGACCGCACGTTATTGCGGCTGGAGCCGCCCACAGAAGCTTGACGCACGTTCGTCCAGGCGCGATTCCCACGCTCGTCGTATGCTTGGAGCGACCTGTACATCGACAGGACACTCGTGCCGTCGTCGTACGCGTAATGGAGGTTGATCGGCATACCGAACCGGTCGAGACCCGGCAGCGAAGCATCCTGGGTCCCCGACAGCGTCGGGTCGGCGTAGCTCTGTTCGATCATCCCAGCGGCCCGTGAGGTGACGATCCGTCTGCCATCGCCGGCCCGACCGATCGACATGGAATGCGTAAACATTCCTCCAGCCGAGCCGTCGATCAGCAGCCTGGACGACAGATCGGTGATGCGGGACAATTCGTCGTCGGCATCGTCTGGCGTGCCGTAACCGAGTTCGGCCGCGCGCTGCACCGTCCTGGTGGTGCCAGCGATATCGATGTCGAACGCGGGGAGCTTCATCAACGCCAGACGGCTGCTGCCCGCAGAAGTCAGCGTTGCAGCGTCGTACGCCCATTCGTACTCGATCGCGGGCGTCGAGGCCAGGACCACCGAGGCCTCGATGGCCTGCCATTCCTTGGTCAGATCGCCCCTATCGTTGTACTCCATTCTGTTCTCGGCGAGAACGCTGTCAGCCTCGTCCTTGGCGGTGACCAGTTCGAGACGGCCTTCCGCGTTGTATGCGTACAGCACCTTGCTGACGCGACCCGAGGGAGCCACCGAGCCCGGCAAATCCATGCTCGCGGGATAACCGGCGTTCCAGCCGCTGTCTTCGTGTCCCACGCTCACCGATGTGAGTCTGCCCAGCGCGTCGTACGCGTAGCGGAAGCTCACGCCCCGCTTGTCGCGCCTTTCTGCAATGCGCCCATCAAAGAAATACGTCAGCGTGATGTCGGGCGTGAGCCCCAGCGACCCGGAATCTTCGAGGTCCTGATCGAGGGGAATGGTGCTGAGGTCCTGAGCCGGGTCCTCGATGAGCCACATCTTGCCGACCAGGCTGAAGGACGTGGACTGCTTGTCATATGTGCCCTCTTCCACCACGTCCGCGGTGTAGAGGACGCGCGTCACCTGATCTTGCTCGGTGGTAGTGAGTTCGCCTCGCCTTGGAGTGCTCAGCTCGACCACGCGGCCCAGGTGGTATCCCGTCTGCGTGATCCGCTGGCGTGCGACCGCCACTGCCGGAGCCCCAAGCGGCAACGGCGCGATGCCCTCGATGGTCTTCTCAAGACGCCCCGCTTTGGAGTAGACGTACTGGGTTGCCACCCCGGCTGGGTCGACCGAGTAGACCTTAAAGCCCGTGCCCTCTTCGTAGACGTTGATGCTCAGACGAGCCTTGTCGGGCAGGTTGCCCCGGCTGACCACCATGGTGCCTTCGTTATACGACGGTGGCGTTGCCTCGCGGGCGTAGACCTCAGCCCCCGGTCCAAAGATGGACTGCTCGGTTCCCAGATCGGCTTCGGCGAGCACGCGGTTCTTGTTGTCGTACCACGTCACCGTGCGCGACCGCACGGCGTTGGGTGATCCGCCGTCGGCGACGAGCACCTCGCCGGTGTCCTCAGTACGAGTGAACCTCCGGGTCTCGATCACGTTACCGTTCACGTCATACGTGAAGTCTGTCCGGCTGAGTTCCCACTGGAGGTAGATACCGTTCTCGATCGCGTTGATCTCGCTGGTGACCCGGCCAAGCCCGTCCTGCACCGAGACCATCAGACCGGAGTCAGGCGATTCTGTGTAAACCGAGACCCCTCCACGGCCCGCGTAATCCCGCTCAGCGAGGTGCGGCGCGTCAACCCCTGAGGCATACGTCCAGGACACGTCGTAGTCGCGACGCTCGATCACGTGATCTTGGTTGTCGTACGCGGTGGTGGAGAGCGCCAGCAGGGGCGCGCCGGTCGCGCTGAAGAGCTCTTCGGGGTCGGGATTGGGGTCGTTGTCAACCAGATCCACCGGGTCTGAGCCGACGGGAAGGGTCAGAGCCCCCTCGCCAAACTCCGCCACCATCACCACGCGGTCCGCGTGGTCATAGTACGTCAGCGTCGTCATGAGCCGGGTCGTCTGATCGTCTTCTCCAGCAAACTTCTCGACCCGCACCGGCCTCATGCGCCAGTCGTATGCGGTGCTCGTGAAGTAGCCAGCAGGACTTGCGTCCGCTGCGGCCTCGTCGTAATACTGGTCATGCCAACTCGGCTTTGCGCGGTATGTCCACATGCCGGTAGACAAGCGGGCATCATTGATGCCCGCTCCGTACGCGGTCCGTTCCTTGAGCACAAGGTCACCTGGGTTGTTGTACACCCAGTCTGGATCATCGGTGCCCTCGTACACGCGGCGAGTCTGGCCGATCGCGTTACGCGTGGTGCGCTTGACGACGCCATCGATCGCTTCCTCGCGGACTACTTCACCCAGGTCATTGACCTCGGCTGAACCTAGATCCTGAAGAGTTCCCGATGCGTCCGATTCTTCGACGTTGACTGAGAGCCTTCCCGTCGGGTCAAGCACGAGACTGCGCTTGCGATAGATCTCCCAGTCGTTTGGCCCTGGCAGATCGCTCTCTTGGCCATAGGGAAGATTCACGGCATCTACATTGATGGTGCCCGGGTTTCCTAGGTCCGTGTTTGACAGCGTCACCGTGGCCGTGAACTTTGGAAGCGACGGGGCTGTCCAGTCATTCTCTTCGGTCGGCGCCGCGAGGTATTGCTCCTCGATCTTGGTGGGCGCATCGTTGATGTAACCGCCCGCAACGGCCTTCAGATCCGCGAATTCGTAGATCCGAGTGATCCGCGTTCCGTCGGCATCGAAGTAGCGTGTTGCCCGCTTGGACCAACGCCTGCCTGTGGGATCCCACACATCAACGACCCCGAGCTTCCGATCGAACACACGGGATGTAATCCGTTCAAGTGCGGGGGTACCGAATCTCGACCAGTCAGAGTCCGGTACGGCTGGCACCGCAAGCGAACTGCCGTCACTCTGCCGCGTTACGTTTTGGCCTGGCACCGCGTCCTCGACGGTGTCGATAGCCCTGCCCTTGTCATCGAGGTGGTGATACGTCAAGATGACCGAACAGAATTGGTCTGACGAAGATGCCGAAGGCGTTACGCCGCCGTTGCTGAACGCCGCCTGACTCAGGAACGCATCGGCGCTCCATTGAACCTGGCCTTGCTCGGTGTACCACTCCCATGTAACTGGGTAGTACAACGTTCCTGCTGGACCGATCGGCCTTCCCGGCGACACGACGACGCGCGATTGCATGCGCTCGTCATCGTTCGGGTCGTATTCTTCGATCGCGCTGGCAAAGACAAACGTGCTGGCGCTGATCGTTGTATCACCCGCATCGGGCTCAGACGGCAACGCCGTATCGATGTTGGTCACAGGCGACAGCACGCCGACTTCCGTCGAGAGCTGCGTTGGATTGTCCTCATCGCGGAAATACTTTTTGCGGTACAGGCGTGGGCCGCCGTTCGTGTTGTCGGTCAGGGAGAACTTGTACTGCGCGCCACCGGCCAGCGGAGGAGGAGACCAATGACCATTGGTCAGGTTAGATTCGGTCGTGATCGCGCCTCCGGGCGCTTCCCATGTGCGCTGGTACGCCTGGCCGCGCTTGATTCCCTCAGCCGAGAGCTGGACGCGTTCTCTGAGCGGGTCCTGGCTATCGCCGTAGAGCGCGTACTCGTAGAACTCGACATAGCCATCGCTCAGTCTGGTAGCGTCGATCGTGCCGTCGGTTAGGTACTTGCCCGCCGACCATCCGACCGATCGCTTCTCGACAAGAACTCCCTCATCACGAATAACTCCGGGCTGGATCTGGCCCCCGCTTACGATGTCATTCCAAGCGAGCGTGCCTCCTGGAGTCACAGGACTCGGGGGTCCATTTCCTGGAGGGGCCGCTGGATACCCGGGCACCCGGTTCTCGACCTTGTCAAAGACGTATTCTTCACCGAGCCCGGAACCCTTGTGCAGCGTGCCGTCCTCTGTGAAAAACCATGAACGGTCGCGCAGCACGTGACCGGCCGGGTTCATCTCGACGATCTGGCGTGACAAGAGGCCAGGCCGCATAGTTGGCTCCTGCCCTGAGATACCTCCGTAGTAGACATGATTGTCCGGGTGAGCATCGTCGATGGACTCATACTCTTCGTGCAGCGCGATCCACCGCACCGCCGAGAGATCAGCGGGCTGCTGCGCGGTCGCGTCATCCGCGCGGTCGTTGGAGTTGTTCCCACCAGAGTGCTCGCGATGTTCGGCACCGGCCCACGGATATCCGGCTGTCCGACCGGCGCGCCAACGGTAGGGGTGCAAGAATTTTGAACGGCCATCGCTGACGAAGTCCTGAATCCATCCTAGGTTGAATCCACTAATGCTGCCCTGTCGCGGCTGAGGCCAGATTCCCAGCGGCATAGTTCGATAGACGCGGCTGTTGCCAGCATGATCTCGTAGCACGATCACATCAACCGCAGCGGTGGTACGATCTGCGTAAAACGTCCCACGGTGGTAGAGGTTTTGTTCGGAGTTCAGCAAGAACCCGCCGCTACTCAGCTCTGCGAAGCTCGGAAAGTGCCCATTGTTAGCCGCGAATGGCAAGCCGGAACAGCCGCCTCCGCACAGATTCCACATCGTCGGCATGTACCACACAGATGCATGTAACAACGCTTGAACCCGCGGATCATCGGATAGCACCACGCCTCCGGGCCACTGGAGAAACTCCTCTCCGCTCCCGTTTGTCCAGAGCGCAAGTTCGTTGGCAAGATCTGGGACGCTGGTCGCCTCTAGGAAACCGAAATTCCCTGTATCAATCAGATCCCACAACTCATCATCATTGAGAATACGTGCTATGTCGTCGTTCTCAAAGATTGCTTCGAGATAACCACGGGGACTGGATGCCCATATCGAACTCGTGGCGTGTGTGTCCTGCCAACCTGCGGGGTGCGCTTCGCTCGCGGCCATGGTGTACCCCCGCTGGTGCCTGTAGTGAAACACACGGCGATCTATGACCGACCCCGGGCCGTCCTCGACGGTCGTCTTTATCAGCCATGGCAACGGACCTGTCCAACCTTTGGTGTCGATGCCTGGCCATGGATCATCGCCGGTATGAACGCGGTGTTCAGAATGATCATCTAGGTAGATATCGTAGTGGTATCGGATCCGGTACTCCCAGTCGGGAAACGTGAGGCCGGACGTGTCCAGCAGGTCATCGCCAGCATCCAGATCTGGGTCGCCAGATGCGTCCAAGAATCGCTCCGTGTGCGGGGCTACCAAATACGGGTCCAAGTCCTCATCTGAAGCGACAGGAAAGACCGGATCGCCCTCAAAGACGTATATCCGATCGATTGCAGACATTCCTCGCAGTGACCACAGGTCTGTCTCGGCGGCGGATTCGGCAGGTACATCCCCCGATGGGAGCTTCTCTGCAATCTCCCGGTCAGTCAGTAAATCTTCTATTTCGATAGAGTTGTCCGGTCGTTCGATCCCATACTTGAATCGGCGATGGGTGTAGAGGAGCGTCCATTCTGTTTTCCAGCCATCTGGTTCGTTCGAGTCTTCCACATTGAGCCGGACGGTTCTGATCTGTCCCTTCGCCTGCGTTGCTTCCCAGCACTGGTGACACGATGAGCCGGACTTGTTCTGATGGTGGTGCTCCAGCCTGTAGTAATCGATCTCAACACGATGACCGTGCTGATCCTCGATCGCGACACACAATCCGTAGTAGGGAATGCCGAGGCCCGGGTTACCGTTTCCGATCTGATCGTTGGAATTGACGACCTCAATCTCGCAGGGATCCGCGGGATTTGCGCCTGTCAACTGCCAGTTCATCTTGCCAATGTTGTTGTTCCACTCGCCCCGCAGATCGCCGTCATTCTCGTCGTACGGGATGCCTAGATCATTAAATTGGCTACGCATGAACGGCCGTTCGTGCGCGCTGCTGAGGGTGCGGTTGTTGGCTGGGTCGGTGTCGTGACCGACTATCGCAAGATCGGGGTCATAGCTGATGGTCGGCACGTCTTCGCGGACCACTACAAACGTGTACGTCAACCGCCCCTCGTAGAGGTGAACCTTGTACCAGGCGGGAGGCGTGTCCCACGCCTGCGTGGTCGCGTTCCAGACGGCGTCGTCGTCAAAGGACAGGGTTGCCCTAAACCGAGGCGGGGCCTCATAGTGTCCCGTGCTGACGATCTGCTGGAAGGGGATCGAGTGATGAGCATCGGGCATGAACCAGCATGTCCTCGGCCCTACGCCCACAGCGTCAGCTGTTGCTGAATCAACGAGGAAGAATGGGTTCTCGCTGACCATCCAGCCGACGCCAGCCCAGTCCCACCACGCATCGGTCTGCATATTGACGTGCGAGATGCCATCAGATCTCTCTTCTTCGTTCGAACCAAGATTAGGGATTCCAGACCGAGTACGCGACAGTCGAAAGGTTGTGGAGCCGAACGGAAGCTCCAGATCGGTCACCTTTGCCAGAGGCAGGCCCGTGACCATGTCCAACTTCCCGTGCAGCGTGGGCCGCGACACCCCGTTCCAAGCGGTGGAGAGGTCGGCATCACCGCTCGGCAGCAGAGCGAAGGAACTCGCTCCGAGCGTGGGTGCAGGATTCATGAAATCGCCAGGCGACGGGGGGAACGCGAGGTTGTAGTTCAGCCTCGACCCGCGCGGGATCCCATGTTCGTGCGGCTCAAACCCGACTTGGTCGAGATTTTGAGAGAATCCGCCAAGGGTCATGTCGGTCAGCGCGATCCATCCCATGTCCACGTGGGTCGACTGCCCGTGCCTGCTCCACCGGTACTCCGGCTCGCCGTTCGGGCCCGTTTCGCGGATCACGTAGCCATCGGTACAGGAGCCACCCGCTGGCACATAGGGAAATGCTGGTGTGTCGACATCCACCGATGGCATTTTACCGGCTTTCCACGTCTCGATGTGCCCGCTTAGCTCGCAGTTGCAGCCCACCTGCATCGCGTGCGCCGTAGCTAAAGGAAAGAGCATCACAGCCACCGACACGATTCCGACTGAAGTTCGCATGGTTCACTCCCTGTTATCGCTAGTTCGCCGCTGTGCGAATCTCTGCTTGAGGGTCTTGGCGTTGAGATCGAGCCCGCTCTTCCCAGCGCAGATTACAAACTCGACGAATCGCCGCCAAGTCCCCACTACTCAAGAATGTACAGAGCGACCTGGTCGGTTGGCTTAACTCGTTGCTAGGCCGCAGGTTATGTCGCCTCAATTCGACGTGATTGACGATTGGGTGCGTAATACTCGTTGACTGCAGATGGCCGGATGCCGGACCGTTCAACCCGATTCGGCCTGCCCCTTGCCCTTCTGCCTCTCCCACTGCTTCTGCGTGTATTCGAGGTAGGCGTTGTCCCACTGGTCGATCGTCCACTGCTTGGCGTGTTGGGCGATCCTGAACGGTTCAATCTTGGCCTTCTTGGCGGCCCGGATGCAGGCGACGACAAAGCGGTCCTGATCCGATATCGGATCGGCTGCCTTGGCGGGAGCCTGCCCAGCCCCCCCACTGCTGTCGCCCCCCCACTGCTCGCCGATCTCGCGAGGCCCGTTGTAGTGCTCTCGGAGCCTGCGAGCTGCGCGATCCTCATCGGTGTGGGTGATGAAGGCGGTCTTCTTCTCGCGGAGCAGCCAGAAGAACAGCGCCCCTGCCCGTTTGCCTCTGGTGCGGGCGCGCTCGGCGAGGGACAGGAAGTCGAGCCTTGCCGCTTCGCTCCCCTTGACGAGTCCGATCTTGACGGCTTGGCGGTGGAGCTCGAGGAGCCGGTCGGTACTGGCGAGGTCTGCGGGCTGCACGTCGCGGATGTTGGGCTCGGTGCTTGCCAGCCTTCTTCGCTGCTTAGCCCCCCCACTCCTGCTCCGTCTGCTTCCAGCGTTTGCTCGGTTGCTGGACTTGCGGCGGGCCCCGCTGCTTGCCGGAGTGGCGCTGCTCGCTGCGCCGCCGCGCCTGCACTCGGTCTTGCTCTCGGTGTGGGCCTCGCTTTGGCTGGCAGCTCCGGCTTCTCGGCGGCGAGCCGGTTTTTCTTTCCTACTGCCCTTCTGCTGTTGAGCCTCAAGCGAAACACCAGCCGGTCCTGCCCTGTCCGGCCTTGCCGGATGGGCGGGTGTTCTGGTATTTTGATTCCCCGTTAGGGGAAGAGAATCTGTTAGATCAAGACTGGCAGATCCGCCGGAAAAACGGCCGGTTGGGGTAGCGGATCCGCCGGAAGGGATCTCGCGCTTCCCGGGCACCCTGCCAGGGCCGGCGGGTCCGCCCTGCCCTGCCCCGTTCGCGCGCTCTTGCCGCCTCGGTTCCCCCACTTCCTTTCCTACCGCCCTCTTCTGATGCTGGTCGTTTGGCTGTGTGTTCGCCGGTTCACCAGCGCGCGTGGTCTCCAGCCCCCCCACTGCTGTGGGGTTAGCGGGCGGATTCCACTCGGGCACGATGCGGTCGTGCAGGCCGTAGCGGTTCATGAGGATCTGGTTGACCTTGAGAGGTTCGATCCAGCCGAGCTCGATGAGCGTGGCGCGTGCCTCGGTGACCGAACGCCGGCTGACGCCGAAGACACCCGAGACCCAGCTGAGCTTGTAGCGACCGTCGGTGCGGTAGTCGTTGGTCTGCTTGTGCCAGAACAGGCCGCGGATGAGCAGCGCGAGGACCAGTGCGGTGACCGATCGCGAGAAGCCCGCGGCGAGCGCGCGCACCATCCGCCTTGGCACCGGGACGGTGCGCCGGGCGTTTGGGATGTCTTGGAGCATCGTCCAGAAGCCGCCGAGGTCATCAATCCTGATCTGATCGGCGGACCGCGCAAACTCGATGTGGTGAGCGGAGAGGTCTGCGAGGCCCAGCTCGGCCAGGCGCCGCAGGTCGCCCGAGAGTTCCGAGCGGGCCTTGGCCTCGTCCCCCCTGCCCCCGACCAGGTGAAGCACCTCGCGGATCCGGTAGAGCGGCTGGCGGTCCTGCTGGGCGTAGTTGCGGCGTTCGGCCATCTCGTGGAGGGCGAAATAGACACGGAGCTGCCTTCGGGTCAGATGGCCCGAAGCATGGAGCCACCAGACCAGGCTGAGCTGGTGGACCGTGATGGTGCGGTAGCTGCCCTCGATCCGGTCGGTCCGGTGGCCCTTGGGAGACCCCTCGTAGAGCGTCCGCTGTCTGGGGGCTCTGGGTTTCTGGGCGGTGACGGCGCGGCCCCCCCACTGCCTTGAGCGTTGCTGTAGTGCATCCATGCACGGACTCCTTTCCGTGCGTAGACACAGCGATACCCCGTGCCGAAGAGGGTTCCTCTTGACGGGAGCTGGGGTTCGAGCTAGATTGAAGGTGCGAAGTTCAGTAGCTCGTCCCGGCTCCGCCGAGACCTACGACACACAAAACCGCCCAGCCCAATGGCCTGGGCGGTTTTTGTTTTTGATGAGGATCTACGCGGTGTCCACGCCTCCTTCTTGCTGGTTGACCCCCATCCGAGCCAAGGACGGCAAGCGGACATGTGGGGGATTCGGTACTGTCATGCCCAATATGTGGCGAGTCGGATGGCGCGTCAATGCACGTAAAGGCGCGCAGCACCGAGAGTTACGGTCCATCTGACCCGAACGACAGGGTCATAAGGTCAGATGGACCAAACGATCGGACCAGATGGACCAGAAGAACAGGTCAGAACAAGTAGGTCATAAGGCCATATGGCCATATGACCCAAATTTGTTGTGGACAACCCGGATCATTGGCCGATCAGTATCTTGTGGTTATCGAACCAAATGTGATAGGGTCATAAGGGCCGAACATATGGGCCAGATGGCCCAGTTGATTGGTCCATAAGGCCATAAGGTCATAAGACCCAAACGTTCAGTCCATATGGCCTGAATGCTGTGGGATAAAAATTTTGGGGATAAGGAGGCCCTCACGTATGTCAGAACAGAAAACCGCCTGTCGGGTCATCGCCGTCGGCAATCAGAAGGGGGGGGTGGGCAAAACGTCCAACACCCTGCACCTCGCTGCCGCACTCGGAGAGTTGGGCAAGAAGGCGCTGGTGATCGACCTCGATGGCAATTGCGGGGCCACCCGTGGGTTCGGCCTGGGCACGGACTGGCTGGGCACCTTCGAGGCTCTGATGGGGCAGGAGCCGGAAGAGCTGATCGTCCGTTCGGATCCGGTAGAGGGCACGGAGCTTCCCGAGAACGTCGAGCTGCTGCCTGCCAGACGGAACCTTGAGAGCTTCGAGGAGGAGTTCCGCCGCACGAACAAGTTTCTAGAGCCTTCTGCGACTCTCAAGCCGGTCCTGGACAAGCTGCGTCCTAATTACGACTTCATCTTTCTGGACACGGCACCCAACGCATCGGCCCCAACAGTGGCCTCGTACAGGTCGGCCGACTGGTTCATCCTGTCTACCGAGCCGGCCAAGCTGTCAGTGGAGGGGCTAACCGACGCCCTGATGGACATCCAGGCGGTCCGGGAGCAGGGCAATTCGGGCCTGCGATTGCTGGGCGTGATCATGTGCAAGGTCCGGGCAGGGACCCGGATCGCCTCGACCTACATGGACCGGATCAAGCGGGAATTCGCGGCAGCGGGGGAGCTGGGCGCTTTTGATACCCCGATCGCGATGGCGACGGCGATCGAGAACGCCTCGGACCAGGGCAAGACGCTGTTCCAGACCGATCCGCAGCACAAGGTTGCGGACGAGTACCGAGCCTTGGCACAAGAAGTCCTCAAGCGGCTCGAAGCGGCCGACAAGTTTGACAGCATGGCAGAGGCCAAGCCTGTGACGGACGCGGAGGCAGCCAATGCCTAGGCGAGCTCCGACAGATGACGCGGTTGATCCGGTTCG
This sequence comes from uncultured Phycisphaeraceae bacterium, assembly GCA_964352615.1. Classification (GTDB taxonomy): domain Bacteria; phylum Planctomycetota; class Phycisphaerae; order Phycisphaerales; family UBA1924; genus OFTM382. The sequence continues at coordinate 53,168 of CAYGSG010000004.1, read as the reverse complement.
GTCAAGGCTGGCCGCGGCGGTGTCAGCTCCAGCGATCCCGGCTCCGGTTCCGCAGCCAGCGCCAGAACCCGCGCCGCAGCCTGTGCATCAAGCGGAACCCCAACAAAGTCCGATTAATGCTCCCCAGCCTGATCCGGTTCCAGTGGCAGCGCCATCCAACGGAGCGGTAGTGGGGGGGGCGAGGAGGGCGCCGCCCGCTCGGGCCGCTGTGGAGCCTCCGGTCCATCTGAGCCCGGCTGTTCCGAGACGACCCCATCCGGGCCCCGGCAGGTTTCACGTCAACAAGAAGTTCTTGGTGACCGACGGGGAGAGCGACCGGATCGAGGCCACGCTCGATTCCATCAGCCACGCGTTTGGCAGCAAGGTCTCGTACGCCCAGGCTTCGCGCGCGATGTGGTCTGTGCTGGCGATCGCCGAGGAGGCAATGGCGGCCAACCCCCGGCGAGGCGAGCCGCTCCGCCGGCCCTCGAAGGGCGACGCGGTCGGGATGGCCGAATACGAAGAGGCAGTGTGCGATTACTTACGGACCGCGCTCAAGCGGGCTTAGTTGATTGGTCCATATGACCCGATCGACTGGTCCATGAAGTAGCGAAATTCCAGTGACCGCGAGGGGGTGTCCGGCGACCGAACCCCTGACTGCCAACATCCTCGTGGTTGTGTCGTGATGGCTACGCCGCCAGCTAGCGCTGCTGACCGGGCGCGACATCCGAAGTTGAGCTCCGCTGGCCAAACTCCCGCCCGAGGATCTTGAGGCTGAACACGATGGCGTGGAGGTCGTCGGTGATCCTGGTGAGTTCTTCGGTGATGTCTTCTTCGGTCATGGTGTGCTCCTTGGTCGCTGGTGGGCCGGACCGTAGAAACCTCCACGCGAAGGCACGCCTTCTTGGGGCCTAGGGCCTTATCCGGCGTGGTCCGACCCATATGGTCGAGCATTGCGTGGTTGGGTTTCTACGCCCGGTTCAGAGCAGCTTGCTCTGACCTCACAGACATAGCGCGAGCGGTGGGGGGTGCAAGGGTTTTTCTTTGCACGAGCCTGGTCGGAGCAGGGGAGACCGGCGAGCGCGCGCCCTAGGCCATCGGATTTCCTCTATCGGGATCGCCGAGCAGCAGGTACCCTGCAGCGATGGGTGCTTGGTGCGCTGAGAGTTCGAGTAGTCGGTCACGGCTTCTGGCGGTGGCAGCGCTCGTCTGCCTGATTACGGGAGTCTCGAACGGGCAGGATGACATCGCCGCTGCTGAGCGGGTGAGTCTTCCGGATCGCCTCGATCTTGCCCGCCTTGTGGATCTCGCGGCGAATCAAGCGGGCATGGCCGTTACCTACGACCAAGCGCAGCTGCGCGGAGAGGTGACGCTTCGGGGAGCTGGGTCGGTTCAGTCCGACGAGCTCTTCCCGCTGGCGTCTAGCGTGTTGGCATCAAGAGGCTGGGTGTTTGTGGAAATGACGGACGGCGGGCTCGCGGTGGTGCGCGCCAATGAGGCCAGCCGGTCGGGACGTGGCCCCGCGTTCCTGGACCAGCCGGCGCCTCTGGGCGGCCTGTTCGGCTCGATGATCATCGAGGCGCAGCACCGTTCGGCCTCGAGCCTGATCGAGGCCATCAAACCGCTGCTGAGTGACGGCCTAGGTTCAGCCGAGGCGGTTCCTGGAACGGCGTTCGTTGTGGTCTCGGATGACGGCGCTCGCCTGGCCGAGATCGGTGCCATGCTCGACCGGATCGACGGTAGTGCATCCATGGTCACGGCCACGCGCTACCTGCCGCGATCACGCAGCGCAGAAGCTCTGAGCGAGCTTGCCACATCTGTCGCAGAGTCTGTGTCGACGCTTGGCAGCAGGCCCTACGCGGGCAAGCTGCTCGCGAAGAACAACGAGCTGTTCATCATCGCGCCGGCCCGCGACGCAGCTCGCTGGCGGATGCTCTTGGAGTCTCTCGACTCTCTACCCCCTGTGCGGACCCAGTCGTACACGCCCGCTGCCTTCGGCGCCGCAGAGATCGCGAAGCTGCTCGAACAGTCCGCGCTCGATCTGGAGTCGGATGATCGGCGAAGGCTTCTTGTCAATGATCTGACCGGCGCGCTGCTTGTCACGGGGACCGAAGACGATCACGCCGCGGTGCAGCGTGTGCTTACGGAACTCGATTCCGTGCCCGAGGCGAGCCGCAGGCCCGCTCGGCAGTACGTGCTCAAGAACCGCGATGTGGACGATGTGCTGCCGCTGCTTGAGCAGCTGCTTGCGCTGCCGGGGTCTGATGTGATCGAGGGCGATGATCAGCCTTTGCCAGTTTTGGCATCGCGTCCGAGCGCGGCAGCTCCCTCGGCCGTAGGCGGGGGCCTGGACACCCAAGAGCTCCCGAATCTTGTGGCTGACCGCGCGAGCAACTCGCTCTTTGCGGTGGCGACTCCTGCGGAGCACTCGCGGGTCGAATCGCTCATCGAGCGGCTGGATGTCCGCCAAGCTCAGGTGATGCTCGAGGTGCTGATGGTCAGTCTGAGCGATGACGAGAGCCTTGACCTGGGCGTCGAGATCGACCGGCTCATTGATGGCCCCGACAACTCGATCGGTAGGTTGTCATCGCTCTTCGGCTTGGGCGCCGATGCCGCAGCCACGGCGGTCGGCGGGGCCGGGGCGGGCCTGACCGGCGTGGTGCTGACGCCGGGTGAGTTCAGCGTGGTGGTGCGCGCACTTGAAGCCGTCAATCAAGGGCGATCGGTCAGCACGCCGCGTGTGCTTGTTGAGAACAACTCGCCCGCGACACTGGACGCGGTGCTCGAAGCGCCGTTCCTGAGCACCAACGCATCGGACACAGTGGCCACTACATCGTTCGGTGGCTCAGAGTCGGCGGGCACGCAGGTGCAGGTCACGCCGCAGATTGCCGAGGGCGGGCACGTGCGTCTCGAATACTCGGTGTCGCTCAGCGCCTTTGTGGGCGAGTCGGCCAGCGCGAGCCTTCCGCCACCGCGGCAGCAGACAAGCGTATCGAGTGTGGCAACGATCCCCGATGGCTACACGGTGGCGGTCGGCGGCATCGAAGTGAACACGGACGGAGACGCCGAGACGCGCGTCCCCGGCCTTGGCAGCATCCCGCTGATCGGGGAGCTCTTCAAGAACCGGTCCCGTTCCAACTCAAAGAGCAAGTTCTACGTGTTCATACGGGCCGAGGTGCTCAGGTCACCGACGTTCGCGGATCTTCGGTTCCTGAGCGATCAGCAGACCGATGCAGCGGGTGTTGATGACGGCTGGCCCGAGGTTGCGCCGAGGATGATCCGGTGACGGCCTTGGACGTAAAGGTCGAGGTCTCGCAAGCAGCACCATCGCCTGAGTTCATGGCGAACGTGTCGCACGACTTTTCAAGGCTCCATCTGGTGCTCAGCGCGGGCACTCTTGACTCCACAGAACAGCTACTCGTCGCCGATTCCACGCCTCGATGCGTCCCGCACAACATCGGCGTGAGGCTTGGGAGACCCGTCGAGTGCTCGGTGCTCGACGCGGAGACGCTTGCAAGCAGAATCGACGCGGCGTACAGCGATCGATCCGTGCAGGCTGATGGGGAGAGCTACGAGCCCGATGCAGCGGACATCGAAGCGCTCATCGACAGCGCCGATCGCGATCTGCTCTCGACCGACGGCAAGGCACCGGTCGTGCGCCTGCTCGACGCGATGCTGTTCGAGGCGTGCCGCCGCAACGCAAGCGACCTGCACCTCCAGCCGTTGGGTGACCGCACGCTGGTGCGGTTCCGAGTAGACGGCGTGCTGCAGACATTGCGCGAGCTGCCCGCTTCCATCGGCCCGCCGCTGGTCAGCCGCGTGAAGGTGCTCGGCAAGATGGACATCGCCGAGCGGAGGCTGCCCCAGGACGGTCGATGCACGGTGACGATCGGTTCGGGCCGCACGATCGATCTGCGCATCAGCACGCTTCCTACCCGCCACGGGGAGCGTGCGGTGCTCAGGCTCCTGGAGGCCGAGTCCAAGGCCCAGCCGCGAGACCTGGCGGCGCTGGGCATGCCAGGCGACCTTCGACCAAGGTTTCTGGCGCGTGCCTCGCGCACAAGCGGCATCGTGCTCGTAACAGGTCCGACGGGCTCGGGCAAGACTACCACGCTTTACACGACGCTGCGCTGGCTGGCGACCGACGAGAGCTTCGACCGGCGTGGCGACCTCAACATCATGACGATCGAAGATCCGATCGAGTACGAGCTGTCGTCATCGGGCATCGCGATCAGCCAGGCGCAGGTCAACACGAAGAAGGGGGTCACGTTCGCGAGCGGCCTGCGGCATATCTTGCGGCAGGACCCCGACGTGGTGATGGTGGGCGAGATCCGGGATGCCGATACGGCGCGCACCGCGATCCAGGCGAGCCTGACGGGCCACCTGGTGTTCTCGACGCTGCACACCAACGACGCGGCTAGCGCCGTGACGCGATTGGTAGACCTGGGCGTCGAGCCGTACCTGGTCAGCGCTTCGCTCTCGGCGGTGCTCGCCCAGCGGCTCGTCCGCAAGCTCCACGAGGACTGCCAAGGAAAGGGCTGCGAAGCGTGCTTCGCCTCGGGCTACTCCGGCCGGTTGGGTGTGTACGAGCTGCTAGAAATCTCAGACGAGATCCGCTCACTCATCTCATCGGGTGCGACCGCCATGACGATCCGCGATACCGCTCAAGCGGCCGGAACGCGCAGCCTCGAGGACGAGGGCAAGCGTCTGGCCAGCATCGGTGTTACGACCCACGCCGAGGTTGCCCGGGTGCTCTCGGGTCTCGGTCGTGAAGACGCGGCCATCGAAGCGGAGCCCGACGCAGAGGTTCAGGCGTGACGGTCTTCCGCTACACGGCGATCCCGCACACCGGCGGCCCGGCGCGCAAGGGCCGCATGCAGGCGACGACGGCGGCGGAGCTGCGATCGAGCCTGCTGCGCGTGGGGCTGCAGGTCGTTGACATGCGGGCCGTGCGATCAACCGGCTCGGCCAGCTTCTGGAGAACATGGCTGGATGAGTACCTGCGAGGCCGCCGCCAGCCTCTCAAAGCCGAGGCGTTCGATGCGCTGTCCACCATGCTCGATGCCGGTCTGCCGATCAGCGAGGCGCTGTCGAGCGTCGGCGGCTCCTCCGGCCCGCTCCACAGCTTGACCGCGAGCCTCCGCGCTGAGGTCAGCGCCGGCACTAGCTTCGCTGGCGCGTGCGCGAAAGAGCGTGCGTGGTTCGACGGGGTCGAGGTGGAGATGCTCAGGGCCGGTGAGTCGGCTGGCACGCTGGCTGCTGTGTTGCAACGCCTGTCAGATCGCCAGGAACGCTCATCGGCGCTGACCTCCAAGCTGATCGCAATCCTGACGTATCCGTTGATCGTCTTGTGCGTGGGGATCGGTGTCGTGGTTTTCCTGTCCAGCCGCACGCTGCCTGACTTGGTGTCGATGCTGACCGATGCGGGTGTCGAGCCACCGGGGCTCACGCTTGCGATCATCGCCTTGGGTCAGGGCCTGCTGCGTTTCGGTCCGCTGATGCTCATCGCACTGCCGCTGCTCGCTATCGCGGCTCGCCTCGTCATCGCGCGATCCGCGGGACTACGAGCCTGGATCGGGCAACTCGCCGATCGGGTCACACCGAGAGTCGTTCGCCGTGTTCGGGTCGCTGGTCTCTTCGGAGTGCTCTCGGAACTCTTGAGTGTTGGCATCCCGCTCGTTGAAGCGCTGCAGACAGCCGCAGCAACGCTCCGAGGCTTGGGGTCTGCAGGCCTGCGCGATTCGATTCTTACAGCAGCACAACGCGTCTCAGCGGGCGAAGCGTTCAGCGAGGCTCTGCAAGAGAACACCTCCATTGACCCTACTACTTCAAGGCTGCTGCACATCGGCGAGACCGCGGGCGAACTGCCCGATGTGCTCGCTGCGATCGCCAGCCGCGAGCGCCGCAGAGCCGAGCGGGCCATCGATGCGCTGGCCCGCATCGCAGAACCGGCCGTCGTGCTCGCGTTGTCGGGAGTGATCGGCCTTGTCGTGATGGGCGCGGTGCTGCCCCTCATCCGTCTCCAGGAGATCATCCGATGAAGATCGCTTCTCGCCCGGGCATGACGCTTGTAGAGGTGCTCGCGGTCGTGGTGCTGCTGGGCATCATCGCCGCAACGCTCTCTCTTGGCTTCTCGGGCGCGTTTGGCAAGGGCAAGCGTGAGATCGCCAAGACCGGTATCGGCATCGTGATCGGCAAGGTCGAGTCGTACAAGATCGATACGGGCCAATGGCCCGATGCCGCGACCGGCTTGGCCGTGCTCACCGACGGCAACGCATCGCCAACCTCGGCGTACTACCTGAGCCCTCAGCAGCTGCTCGACCCGTGGGGCAACGCGTACCAGTTCGTGGTGCCCGGGCCCGATGGCCACCCGTACGAGGTCATCAGCCTGGGGGCTGACGGTCAGCCGGGTGGAACCGGCGAAAACACCGATCTATCGAGTCTGGACCTCCGCGCCAAGGAAACCGGGCCATGACATCCCATCGATCAGCAGGGAGAGCCGTCACGCTCATCGAGACGATGGCGGTCATCGTGCTGCTTGCGCTGGCGACCGCCGTGCTGGCACGCGGCGTGGTGGCTGGTTCCCCTGAGCGAGAGCTGCAACGATCGCTGCATGCCATCGTGGAGCTGGACGGGGCAGCTCGATCGATGGCACGGACCACTGGGCCGCTACGGGTTACGACGGCTGGCAGCAAGCTCATCGCGATAGCGGCAGATGATGAGACCGTGATGCAGCGCTCGCTGCCTAGCGGCTTCACGTTGGAGACTTCGAACTGGTCGTCCCGCGACTGGCTGTACATCATCAACCCGGCGGGCCGCAGCGAGGATGTCGTACTTGTGCTCACTGGCCCGAACGATCGAGTCGAAATCCGCATCGACGGCCTTCTCGGGCGCGTGCGAATGGGAGAAATCCCGTGAACTCTCGCGGGCTCACGCTTGTGGAAGTCCTCGCATCGGCTGCGCTGCTGGCCGTCATGACCGGTGCGTGCATCCCGCTAATGCGGGATGCCGCAAGGCTCAGCGCCTTGAGCTCCGAATCGGTCGTCGAGGATACTGCTAGGCTCCGCAACGCTCTGGCCAGCCTCTCCGATGAAGAGCAGGCCATCCTGAGTGAAGGAACACTGGCGCTCGAAGAGCTAGACGGCGAACCTGTCTATCTCGTACTGGTGAGTAGCTCCGACAACGGAGAATGGCTGCGTTGGTCGTGGAAGAACGCAAGCGTGCTGCTCTGGCAGCCTATGCCGGAGAGCACAGAGGTGCAGCCATGACCACCCACACCAGGCGCGGCCTCACGCTCGTCGAGATGCTCGCGGCACTGGCGTTGCTCTCGCTGGTCGCTGGTGCTTGCGTCTCGTGGATCACATCGGTTTCGCGCAGCTCAGTTCCAACACTCGACGCCCGGCTCGATTCCACCGATCTGGATCGCGCGATCCTCTTCATCGAAGAGCTAACACTCCGATCAACCGATGGCCGTACAGCTCGCGTGGATCAACAAGGCGAACTGCTCGTCCCTACGCGGTGGTGGGTCGCGGTGCCCAGCGGCGAGCTTGAGCTCGCGACCTGGGTACGGATTCAGCACGACCCGGCCCACGACCATCTTGCAGTAGCGTTCACCGATGACCAGCAGCGGCCACTCGGTGAGCCCCGCGTGGTCATCCACCAGATCACCGATGCGACGGCCGAACAAGTCAGGCTGCCCGATGAGCCCGACCAGGTCCGATTCACCATTGCTGCAACGAACAGCGAGGCCCGTGTCATCGTCCTTCCAGCCGAGGAGCTGCCATGAACCGCTCCCGTCGCGGCATTGCGCTCTTGCTCGTCCTCTCGACCCTCGTGCTTGTCGTGCCGGCCCTGGCTCTGCTCGCAAGCCGTTCCACAAGTCTGCACCGGTCGTCCCGGCAAACGGACCTAGCCGCAATGATCGATGGCTCAATGCCCACGTTTGAGGCACGGATCCAAACATGGCTCGCAGATGAGGCAGCGGGCATCGTGCTTCCCATCGATGCCGCCGCGCCCTCTACCGATGTCGATCAACTGGCCTGGAACGAAGGCTCGCGTAGAGCATCCGTCTCGATTACCGCGTTCGACCTGCGCGGCATGCTGCCAGTTGCGACGGTGCGCGACACGCCTTTAGGCCAGCGGATGCTGCCCGAACGCAGCGCACAGATCCGCGATGTCCCGTCCGAACAAGCTGCGGCACTCGGACTGGACGGATGGTCGAACCGCGCGGTGCTCACCGGTGAGCCGTCGTGGTACCCGCCAATGGCTGCCGACGAGCGCCTCGGCCCGCAGTCCGGAGCGCTCATCGCATTCGACCTCGCCGAGCTGGACCTCCCGGCCATCCTCAACGTGAACACAGCTCCATGGCCCATCGTCGAATCCGTCGCGCGCGCGTCCGGGCTGTCCGGCGTTGAACGGCTGGCGGAGGCCCGCAAGAATGGTGAGAGTCCTTCGGTACCAGCCGGTGCGGCGATCGATCGAACAGGCCGGCAGGACTCAGCCAGAGAGATCACGCTCACGTCAACATCGGACGCTTGGGCGTTTCGGATCGATGCCGCAAGCGGGCCAGCCCGGCGTTCCTGGTGGCTCGTGTATGTGCAGGATCAGCAAGGATGGAGGCTATCGCGCCGTGTCCCGATCGATGCCTGATCCACTCGCAAGACTCCGCATGCTGACGCGGGCTACCTGCGCGCTGAGCGCGGTGGCGGTGCTCGTCGCGGCCGTGTGGGCGCTGGCCCCTACGAGGCCCAGTGGCTTCGGCGGTGCTCAACCGTCCATCGAGTTGGAAGCCGGTGTTTCTACAGCAGTCGAGTCCCTGATCGATTGGACCGCGTTCGATGTCGCCCTTTGGCAACCGTTCCCGGTGGATGCTGTCGATGAGCCGGCTTCGCCCCGGCCTACGCAGACAGCTCCGCTGAGTCTCGAGCTGCTTGCGATCGCAACGGACGAAGACCAGGGCCTCTCCGCCGTGCTCTACGACCCCGGCACCCACAAGATCCACCGGGCCCGAGCCGGATCGGTCATCAGCCAGCACAGAATCGCGTTGATCGATGCGGCCGGTGTCGATGTTGAGTTCGCCGGACGCACCCAGAGACTGTCGCTGCAGCGGGAGGCGCGATGACCGGCAAGCCGAATGATCAAACCGCACACGTCGCAGAGGACCACCTCTACTGGGCGTCATTGGATGCCTCGCTCATCGGCAGCCGCAGTGCGGGCTCGATCAACGCGCGTCGCAGGCTCGGGTTCGCGTTCGAGCGTTTCCTCCCATGTCCGATCGAACAGGTCCACGCGGTCTACGTACGAACCGGCAACACTATCCTCGCGTGCGGGATCGAATGGGATCAACTGAGCCTGTTTCTTGAACAGGGAAGCCTGCGAGTCGAGCCCGAATTAGTCCCGGACTGGCTCGGTTCCGACGCGTCCCCAGACAGCTTCAATCTCGCTTGCTTCGAGGCTGCTCCACCAGCGATCAAGCTCGCCAGAGGCAGGCTCGCATTGCTCGGCTCGATCGCAGCCTCGCTGTTGCTCGGCGTGATTGCAGTAGGCCTCTATCTCCGCAGCGAGTCTCTTACAACCAACGCAGCAGCCATGCGCACGGCTTCGGCTCAGGCCATCACTGATAGGCTCGGGCCGTCGCTCTCGGGCCAGCTGCCAAGGCTCCGGCTCACGGCCGAGCTCCGCAGGCTCCGCGCGCTCGATTCATCTTCAGCCAGCTACACCGGCGCGGACGGCGCGGTGCCCACGCTTGCTGCGGCGCTTGAGGCCTGGCCGCGAGGTATTGTCGCCCAGACCGAGTCGCTGACCGCAACCGGCACCACGCTGCGTGTGCGCACGCTCCATGAAACCACGGCATCAGCAGACAGTTTCGCCTCGGCGTGGAAGCCCGACCCCGTTTTCTGGGCCGCTCAGCAGCCGGGCATGACCACGCAGCGCGGCCAGGTCCGTCTCGATCTCGTTTGCGATCGTAGAGCCCGCCGAGGGCCAACCCAGTGAACAGAATGCATTCAATCCTGCTGTTTGCCGTGCCGATCGCCGCTGGTCTGGTCTGCACCTGGCAGGTGGTGCGACTCACTGGTGAGCAGCAAGCGTTCAGAGATGCTCAGGCCAACGCTGTGCTTGTCTCAAACGAACTTGCCGAGCTCGAAGGCCTCAATGCTACTTCGCATCAGATCTCCTGGGGCGCTCGGCCCGATGCGGACGTCCTCGCGCTCGCTCGCTCAGCGGTGTCCGCCGCGGGGCTTCCCGCCGAGACGCTCCAGGGCATCACGCCCACCGGCGATCGACCCGTGCCCGGCCAGCCGTCGGGTGGCGTCCAACTCCGCGAGCAGTCCGTCCGCATCAGTCTTCGATCGATCAGCGCGCCCACGCTTGGGTCTTTTATGCGAGCATGGCAGGAGGCGGCGCCGCGGTGGACGGTTACTTCCATCGAGCTGACCGCAGTAAATGGTCGCGGCTCCGCCCTGGGAACATTCACCGGGAGCTTGGTCGTCACCGCGCCGTACGCGCAAGGGAGCACCCCGTGAGTCGATTCTGGATCACCATCCAATGTCTTGTACTGCTTGGGCTGCCGCTCGCGTTGACCGGATGCGCATCGACCGGCGGGCCCTACAAACCCGCGTCGGCGGAAGCGCGCAGCCCTCTTCGAGCCGAGATGCTCACGCAGTCAGCCGTCGCGGCGATCGACGGCGGCGACGACTCGCGCGGCGAAGAATTGCTCATCGAGGCTCTCACGGCAGACCTCTACCACGGGCCCGCCCACAACAATCTCGGCGTGTTGTACCTGCGCCAGGGCAAGCTGTATCAAGCGGCATCAGAATTCGAATGGGCTCGCAAGCTCATGCCGGGCCACCCCGATCCACGCACCAATCTCGCGATGACGCTCGAACGCGCGGGCCAGATCGGCAGCGCCATGGAAGAGTACCGCTCGGCGCTCGAAGTCTGGCCGGACTACATGCCTGCGGTTCAGGCGTACGCCCGGTGCCAGGTCAAACACGGCGTGCCGCAGGAAGACCTACCCGAACTGGTCGAGCAGATCGCCCTGCGAGGCGAGACCGAAATCTGGCGGCAGTGGGGCAGGGGCCAGTCGGCCAAGCAAGGGCAATAACGAGGTCTAAGACGCAGTCGAGTCCATCAACGCCGTGTCGGTGCCGGTCCTGCGAGCCGCAGCTCATCGTTCCAGTCGGTGCCTGGGCCGTTGGGCCGTTGGTGTGTCAGTGTCAGTTCGTCGCGCCCCACAGCGGTGAAGATGTCGCCAAGCCGCGCCGCCAGTGCGACTCCGGCTTTGTCTCGGTCCATTGCAAGCACGATCTCCGTTGCCGGAGGCATGCCCTGTATGGCCGACGCGATGAGTGCTGGCTGGCTCGCTCCGAGCTGCCCGCTGAAGCTGAAGATCCGAGTGTGTGGATCAGGGTGCAGCGCCCAATAGGACAACGCATCGATCGCGCTCTCCGCGAAGACGGCTCGGGTGTCGTTCGGCTCTGCGCTGCTAGAGAAGAGCCCCTTGAGACCGCCCTTGGCAAAGCCCTTGAACTCGGGCCCGCGGATCTCGTACCCGCAGACGCCGTCCTCGTTGTGGTGCACGAACGCCGCGTTACCGAACTCATCGCTGCGGATGCGGCCTTGCAGCCGAGCAGAGGCCAGCACAGAGGCGGGGATGCATCGCTCGCTACAGAGGTAGCGGTGGGGGCCCTGAACCGGCTCCATCGCCTCCCAGCGGGCGCGGACGGCCGTGATGTCGCGCTCGACCGGTTCGAGGTCTCGCACAAAGCGCTTCGGGTCAGCCCTGGGCCGTTCATGTTGTCCGTCCGCCGGCTCGCCCACCCAAGGGCGCAAGAGCTGGCGGACGCGGCCCAAGTGTCCAGCGCCACGGCTTTGCACGAAGTCGATGATGCTTCCACAATCCTGTGCGTCTCGTACCGAGAAATACACCCAATTCTGGTCACGACCCCGCGTGACAACGAGCTTGTCGTGTTCATCGTTCACCATCACCACAGAACTGCGCGACGAGGCCTTCGCGTCGAGGGTGTAGCCACGGCTCACCATGAACTCGGTGAGGTTGATGTCGCGCTTGAAGCTTGTAATCTCCGCGTCAGATGTCATGAGCCAGTACCAGGATCGTTGCGAGGTCGTGAGTGAACAGGTCTCAGAGCACCGCGCTCTGGCCTTGCATCAGTAGCTCATCTGGCGCAGGAATCCTATAGGAAACTTCGCCTCATGCGGGTGCACGACAGCGGGGGAGTGGCGCCACGGGGCGGGAGGGATCGGCATGGAGCGGTTGGCAACAGCTGAATGGGCGGATGCCACTGAAGTGGCTCAGAACCGAGCGTTCCGGGACGGCCAGTTCTGGCTCGGCCGTTCGCCGGCCGATGGGAGCATGCTCGGGTACACCGACGACCGGCACATCGTGCTGGTCAGCGGCAACCGGGCGGGCAAGGGCACGACCACGGTTATCCCGAATCTGTGCCTCTGGCCGGGGTCGGTGTTCGTGCTCGACCCCAAGGGAGAGAACGCGACGGTCACGGCCGCCCGCCGGGGCGCGGGGTCCGCCTACTGCGAGGGGATGGGCCAGCGGGTGCACGTGCTCGATCCGTTCGGGGCGAGCCACGTCGACGACCGGTACCGCTCGCGGTTCAACCCGCTCGATGCGCTCGATCCCGAGAGCCCCACGGTGATCGATGACGCGGACCTGATCGCCGATGCGCTGATCGTCGTCAGTGAACGGGCGAGCGATCCGGATTGGCAGGAGACGGCCAAGAAGATGCTCAAGGGGCTGGTCCTGCATGTGCTCACCCACGCGATGTTCGAGGGAAGGCGAGACCTGCTCACGGTGCGGGAGCTGATCCGGCACGGCGATCAGGCGGGCGCGGAGCTCTTGAGAACGGAAGGATCAGACGACGTGCCATCGGCCCGCCAGCTCCTCTGGGAAGGGCTGGCGCGCAACACCGCGCTGGGGGGGATCATCGCGGGCATCGGCGATCACATGGCCGATCTGTTGATCAAAGCCCCCAAGCAGTTTGAGGGCTACCACGCGCCGCTGGACCTGAACACCAAGTTCCTCGACAGCCCGAAGATGCAGGGTGTGCTCGGCGGATCGGACTTCGACCTCGCGGATCTGAAGACCGACCCCAAGGGTGTCAGCGTCTATCTGTGCCTGCCGCAGCGCTACATGACGACCCACGCGCGGTGGCTGCGGCTGATGGTGGCGCTGACGACCGCTCGCATGGAAGAGATCGCAGAGCAGCCCGCGTCTGGCCACCGCGTGCTGATGGTGCTCGATGAATTCGCAAGACTCGAGACGATGCCGACGATCGAGCACGCGGTCTCCTACATCGCGGGCTACGGCGTCACGATGCTGTTCGTGTTGCAGAGCCTCGAACAGCTCAAGAAGCACTACGGGGGGAGCTGGGAGACGTTCCTCGGCTGCGCTGGCACCAAGCTGTTCTTCTCGATCGACGATCAGTTCACGCGCGAGTACGTTGCCAAACTTGTCGGCGACACCGAGCTGGTCCGCACGGTGAGGACATCCAGCACGACCATGACCGAGAGCTCATCGGTCACGCACGGGCGCTCCACCAGCATCACAGACGGGACATCGCATTCGGAGTCCGAGAGCGAGAACCAAAGCCGCACCGAAGGGACGGGAGAATCGAGCACCCGCGGCACGTCGCAGAACGCGTCCAGGTCCGGAGGGGTGACGAGCTCGACCGGGACGAACTTCAGCCGGTCCATGGGTATGTCGCAGACCGCCGGCTGGAACCAGTCGAGCTCCAACAGCACCAACCAGAGCCGCAGCGCGGGCACGTCGGACACGTGGTCTCTCAACAGCGGGTGGTCGATGGGAGACACCAGCACACGCCAGTCTGGCACGGGCCACACAAGCAGCAGTGGCCGTTCGGGATCGAGCGGCCAGACGGACAGCCAGTCAACGGGCCAGAACCAGTCGTATTCCAGTTCGGAGAACCAGAGCTTCGGGAGGAGCAGTTCCCACTCGCGCGCGCAGAGCCGAAACCGGAGCACCACGGCTGGCACAGGCTCCAGCACCTCGCGCGGGACCACGCGGAGCGTCACCGATGCCACCAGCGAGTCTCGCACCACCGGGACATCGCACAGCACGACCGAGGGTGAGAGCGGGTCGGTGCACAAGCGGCCGCTGATCACGCCCGAGGAGATCGGGTACGTCTTCGACCGGCCCGAGAGTGGGGGGGTCGGCCTGGCGCTGGTCATCATCGGCGGCGGGCGTCCGGCGGCGGTGTTCCGCAGCCCGTACTACATGGACCTTCACTTCGCGTGGTTGTTCGACCCGCACCCGGACCATCCCAAGCCTCTTGAGCGGATCGGGGTTGAAGAGTTCTGCCTGGGATTCGATCTGCACGCCTCGATGCTGGAGGGGTCGTTCCTGCGGTCCCTTGTGGACACGGGACGCGAGGTCGCTCGCGGGGGCCCGATCGTCGGTCTCAACATGCTGCTGCCCGCGGGTGAAGATCGGCAGCGCGTGATCGATATCGCAGACGAGAGCGACGTCGATGCACTCGACCCGTTCGATACGGACCGGGTCACGGTGCCGGTGCTCTCGCCCGTGAGCGGCACGGTGATCGAGGAAATCACAGGGCGGATCACACCCGATGCTGAGCAGCAGAAGCTGGCGACGATCAGGGTGGACAGGCGAAGGGCGCTGCTTGAAGCCGGCGAAGCCGTGGAGTCGGGCCGGTTGCTCCGGCGCATCTCGGAGTATCTCCATGAAGCCGACCGTCGGCGTGCGCTGCGAGAGCGGCTGGCGACACTTGAAGCTGAGATCGCGGAGCTGGAACGCCGCCGAGACGTGGCGATCGAGTCGCCAACACCCTTGCTCGGCAAGCCGTGGATGATCTGCATCTGGGTGCTCACCGCACCGTTTTCGTGGGTGGCGCAAGCGTGGCTATCCCTTGTCGGGATGGACTTGGCTTACGATCTCATCTCGGGCATGCTGCCGGAACTGTTCTTCCTACTCGGTTGGCTGCTACTGCTCGTTATCGCGCTGATCTTGACCGTCCCGATCGCGTTCGCAGCGCGCCGGGGGCTTCGCAAGCTGATCAAATTGTCGCGGGGCTGGCTGTGGCGATACGGAGATGAGGGCAAGAGCATGCAAGCGGGCAGGGAGGAACGGCGATCGATCCGCGATGAGCTCCGTCAGCCCATGCCGTGATCGAGGCCGCGCTCCTGGGCCTTGTCGGCGCCTTGCTCGCGCTCCTGGATCTTCTCCATCATCGCCGCGTACTCGGCCCTGCGAGCCGCGGCGTCATCGGACTGCATCCCGGTGGTGTGCTTGGCGCGGTCCGCGTCACGGGCCATGTCCGGAGGCGGGCGGTTCTGCAGGTCGGAGCCGGTGTTGCGGACCTGCTCGGAGCCGGTCGATTGTTCGGCGCTGGGTTGGGCGGCCTTGGCGAAGGGTTCTGCGACCGGAGGCGCGTTCTCCAGGGAAGTACCGCGCAGGCCTTCGGGGAAGTATTCCTTGGCAGCGCTCGTGGTACGCGCGGGCTGATCGGCAGACGCCGCGCGGAGTGCTTCGAGCTTCTCGTAGGCCTCGGTGAGCTTCTGGCGGTCCATGGCGAATGCAGTGTACCGAACGGTTGGGCAGAGCCATACGAAATCCCGCTGGCGGGATCACCGCTCGTGCTCGCGTTCATCGCCCCGTCCCGGCTTGCCTCGCTGGCGGTGCCTGGCGGCCATAGCCCGGACCTCGGCCGCCCGGTCCTGTGAGCGCTCATCGCGCGTCGAGCCGGGGACCTTGTCGAACGCTTCTCTACGCTGCTTAGACCTGGTGCGCCACTCGGACCGATTGCCGGCCATTTCGAGTTGGTGCTTGAGCAGGACCGAGGCCCGTTCGCCGAGGTAGCGATTGCCCTCATGCTGGAGGTCCTTGTTCATGCCGGCGCGGACTCCGCGCACTGCCGAGCGCTCCTCGGCTTTCTGTTCTGATTCCAGCTTGCGGACCTCTCCGGACTGCCGCGAGATCAGAGCGCGTGCTCTCGAACCGCTTGAGGCGAACACGTTGTACGCCTCCCGCAGCGCCGAGCCGGGTCGGTTCCCTCTGAGCATCGCGCGGAGGTCAAGCGCCTTGAAGGCGTTGCTCACTCGGCCGAGCGTTGTCTTCTCATTGGCTTCGAACGCGGTGCGTTCGCTCTCGTGGCGGCGCATCAGCCCGCGCCAGTCGTCCTTGAACGACGACCGCACCTCGTCGCGGGCGCGCACGGCCTTCTTGGCGGCTGCAGACCGGATCTCGGCTCGCTTGGTTCGGTGCTGCTCGTCGATCGCGTGCATGGCGCGTGCGTGGCGATCACGGAGCTGCCCGGAGCGCTTGGACAGCGCGGTATCGCGTGTCTTCTGCTCGATTCTGGTCTTGTCAAAGCCCGGTTTGTTGCTGTTGGCGGCTTCGAGCTCGAGGATGTGCCGGGGCTTGTCGCTCTTGCCCCTTGTGAACTCACCCCGGTCCCGGGCCTGCCAGTTGAGGGCGCGTTCCTCGCAGAGGATCTTGCCGCGATCGCGCTCATAGTCGAGCGCGAACTTGCTGAGCCTGAGCTTCTCCTTCGAGGAGCTCAGCATGCGGCCGTCGGTGGGGGAGACCCGGTTGATGAGCAGGTGGATGTGGGGCTGGGGCTCGTCGTCGTGGACGACCCAGATGGCCTGGCGGTCCTCGGCGCCCAGCGCCTTGGTGGCCTTGTGGGCCGCGCTGAGCATCTCTTTCTTGGTGAGCCCGGCGGCTTCGTCCGGGTGCCATGAGAGCGTGGCGTGCAGGACCACGTCGCGGCTCTTGCGGCCTGTGTTGGGGATGCCCGCTTGCTGCTTGAGCCGGTGGGCGTTGAGGGCGGTGGCCGCCATCACGCGCCACGCGGTGTGAGGGTCCGTCGTGAACAGGTTCTGGGTCTTGGCCGAGACCACGCGCTGCGATGTCGCAGCCCGGTCCTTGTCGTGGAGGAGGTACTGGGCCGCGCCCTTGAACGAGCTGCCCTTGGCATGGATCTTGGGGATCATGAAGCGGCCCCCAGGTCAGGTTCCGCTTCGAGCTCGGGGTCCAGATCGAGGTCATGCTGCGTTCGGGCCACCAGCTCCATGACCCGCCGGAGCTCGCCTGCGATCGCCTCCCAGTGCCGCACAAACTTGTGGTCCAGGTGGACGGACTTGGCGAGCTGATTGACGTTGACGCCGATGCGGTTGAGCTCACTGAGCAGCGCCGGGTCGCCGCGAACAGTGGTGGGGGAGGGGACCGTGTAGCCGATGGCCCGGCGCCGCAGGTACTCCGAAACAGACTGCGACGCCGCGCTGGCCTGAGCCCGCACGTGCTCGGCTTCAGCGAGCGTCAGGCGGAGCCTGACGACCTCGCTGCGTTGTTCACCGGGCTGTTTGACGGGGCGGGCCATCTCTGAACGGATCCTCTTTGCGCTGCGTTTCAGACGGCTTGGTCATGGGGTGCCAGGGGAGCTCGAAGGCTCCCCTGTTCCAGCACCACTTGCCGCGCCCAACGCGGCTCAAGGGTGCTGGAAGGGGTCAGGGTCCAGGGCAGGGGGTGACCCCCTGTGACCCTGGTCGTGATCCAACGGCGACGCGTTGGCCAGACCACCGTAGGTGGCCGCGTAGCGGTAGTTTTTGTACCACAAAAACACATCTGGCTATCCTTCATATCGCAGAAGGTAACCGCCCGCTCAAAATGGTGCAAGACTGAAGCATCAAAGTGCCACACGAGCGCATGCGACGATGTGTGACTGGAGCGCCAGTGGACCGGTCTTGCGCTGCGGTGACCCGTTAGCCGACCAGCTGTTCCCAGCCTCCGACGGCGATCTCGCCATCGCCCCGGAGGCTCTCCTGCGCTGTCCAGCGCACACGCGGCAGCGTGTACTGGCGGGGGTCGTCGAACGCCAGGAACGGCAGCTGCACCGAGATCAGGGTCATCGGTGAGCCTGAGGTGCTGAAGGTGTGCACCACCCCCCGGGTGAACACGAACACGTCGTGCTGGCGGGCCGCGATCGTCCTGACCTGGGTCCCATCGAAGTGGGGGAGTCCCTGCTGTGAGACGTGGAAGAAGCCTCTGCCTTCAAGCACGACGATGCACCGGTCCGAGTGCTCGTGGACGTGCATGGGGAGATCCCCGGCCCCATCCCGCCATTGCAGCTTGGCCACGGCCGCGTCGCACGAGGGGCCGAGCAGCTCGGGGCCCGACCAGCAGGCGCCGCCGACCCGGTCCGACCCCTCGAACGGGAACGCCAGCTCGCGAGGGTGCTCGCGCTCCAGGACCTCGATCTGGCGCGTGAACGACACGCCAGGGCCCGTGCCGCGGAGACGGCCCACGCGCGCCGAGCCGGTATCCAGTCCACGCACGCAGTCGTCTGCCATGGACACGAGGCCAGCGAGGACGCTATCGGCTGTGACGGAAGTGGGGGGGCGGAGTACGGGTTGGCTCTGAGGGGGTCGGCGCATCTGATCGGCCTCCAGTGCGTGCTCCCATTTCGGGAGCACGCACAAGCCGACTCTAGCTTGCTCCTAATATGGGAACAAGCCCCCTTCACAACCCCGCCTACAGGAGGCTCTGCAAGCACCTCCTGGCCATGCGGGACGAGGCCGAGCTCTCCCAGCGGGCACTCGCGGCGCTCCTGGGAAAGCCCCACTCATTTGTGGCCAAGGTTGAGCACGGCGACCGGCGGATTGATCCGGTCGAGTTTGTGCAGTGGTGTCAGGCGTGCGGGGTTGAACCCAGCCAGGCAATCAAACAGATTGAGCGCTGAGCTATGCTTGGCTGTGTCAGCGGGTCACCGGACCTAAGCCGCGCGTAGGAGTATTCTGGCAGTTGGTCGGTGCTCTGATGGAAGGCATCGGCAACGGCGAACGCTCTCATGGATCGCGTACCCAACCACTAGCTGCCGAATCCGTGCGCCACGCCCTTGGCTTCGTGGTTGCACGCACATGGGGACCCTATAGGGGGGATGCCCCGGGTTGCGCCTCTCTTGCCACGATCCTGCTAGGCAGGTCAGCGCTTGATCCGTGCCTGAGTGGCATGCGACGCGGCGCGCGGGCATGGCTTCCATCGCATGGGTGCGAAGTCCTCAACTTCGTTTGTCGGCCTTATCGGCTCACGGGCAAGGACCGACAAGCCCGAGGAGCACGAGGAAGTCACCCAAGCTCACCAACGCATCGCCGCCAGCCGAGTCCATCGCACCGCGTTCTTGCCCTGCTTGATCCACTGCTCGGCTTGTTAGCCTGCGTGTCGTCCGTTTGGTTTGTGGTTCAGAACTCTGTGGATGTATTGCCCACGAGATTGTCCGGGCGCCTTGAACTCGTCCCAAACATTGCTTGGACAGGCCGCATACCACCACTCCACGCCATTGGGAAACCTGACGTAAATCCGCTCAGCGTCCTCGTCGTACGCCTCCGCCACAATACGACGTGAACCGCTGACGGGCATCCATTCGATCATACTCGCACCTTACTCATAAGTATCACGCCACGCTTTCAGAGCGGGTTTGACGTTTGGGATCTTCGGGTCTTCTCGCCAGGGTTTCAATGACGGGTCCTGGGCGCTCGGCCAGGGATCAGGTAAATCCAAGATGGTTCGAGCCGGCAGAACCAAGGACTCACCGCTAATAATCGCCTCGTGTGTTCGGAGTGAAGGCAGGACGGCTGCGAGGCCCGAGATTGCGTCCGGAAGCGCCGTTTTGATTGCGCCCTGATCCTCCGAATTCGACAACCTGAGGGCGACTATGGTGCCGCATTGCGAAAGTGCAGTCTTGGGAAGCTCCGTGGGCCGTTGCGTTACCAGCAAGAGTCCGATCCCATACTTGCGGCCCTCACGTGCGATTCGATTGGCCGAATTGCGAGTCAGCGCACTCGCCCCCTCGCCGAGATACCGATGAGCTTCCTCAAGAACCAGGAGCACAGGGTTTGGACGCCCGATGCCTTCTCCCGCGACTTCGCAACGGAGCGCAACCTCAAGAAGGAGATTGAGCACAACACCAATTGCGGCATCGGCTGCATCGGTGGGCACGCCGTTGAAGTCCAGCACGGAGACGGGTTTGTCACCGCCGAGCCAATCCTGCATGACGCCGACAAGCGGGTCAGGACCAGCCAAGTCGCCCTGCGGCGCCTGGAAGAACCGTAGCCGAGGGTCGAGCAAACCTAGGCGAAGCAGATCAGGGCTCGTCCCGTATATGCCATGCATCGGCCCCTTGTGCGGCGGAGTGCCACCAGGCCCGTACGGTTGGAACCATGCAGATTTCAGCTCCGCCGCACTGCCCCCCTCGATCAGACAGGCACTATCCGGGGCCGCCTTGGTTTCTCTAGTCTCACGATTCTCTCGGTCGAGTTGATGCCAGATCGGGCGGATGTCAAACGGGATCGGCGTGTCGGCAGTCACCGTCGTTGGATCGTTGGTCAACCAGTCGGCCGACTCCGCGAAGTCCTGCCGCGCCTTCGTCACGAGCTCCGCGAACCGATTGCTAAATGTCGCCCCGCCAGTCCCTCCTGCGAAGATCCGCAGGATATCGAGCGTGGGCAAAGCCCAGTAGGGAACTCGGAGACGCTTGCCTTCCTCCTGCGCCAGCACGCTTCGCACAGAAGCGCGGCCGCTCATTGCGGCCGAATACTCACCGTGCGGGTCAATAACCACGATGTTGGCCGCTTTCCAACCACCGTTCACGAAGTTCTGAAGGATCGAGGCGACCGCACTCGTCTTTCCCGAACCCGTCGACCCAACGACCGCCGAATGCCTCACCACGAAGCGCGATGCATCCAGAGCGACGGGAACGTCTTCAGCCGCCGCCAACCGGCCGAGGCGCAGGTGCTTCTCGTCCGGAGCTGGAAACACTGACTTGAGCTGCTG
Organism: uncultured Phycisphaeraceae bacterium; assembly: GCA_964352615.1. Lineage (GTDB taxonomy): Bacteria > Planctomycetota > Phycisphaerae > Phycisphaerales > UBA1924 > OFTM382. The sequence continues at coordinate 32,347 of CAYGSG010000004.1, read as the reverse complement.
AGGCGTCGCGAAGTGAACCGGATCATCAAGGCCCGGGTACGTACCAACGCCCCGTCTGAACTCACCAGAACCGCGGTGAATCTCTCCAAGCAACTGTACTTGCAGCCACCGCTCATCGCGTTGTACGGAATCTGCAGGCGACAACCGCCCAGAGAGTTCCGCAATCCCCACGAGATTCACGGTGGCGACAAGATCAACGAGACCTTGCGGGATAAGAACGAGCGATCCGATTTGGCCCACGGGCAAGAGCCGACCCCGGTAGATCGGCGCAACGCCTGCGAGGTCAGGATCGAGTGCGACAGTCACCGACGCGCCCATAACATGCCGAACTCTGCCGATACAGGTTGGGTCTCGCTCAGGCATCGCCGTACGCTTCTCCGTCCTGCGCACTGCTTCGCGCGAGATACGACGCCAAGTGAGTAAAGTCCGGCAACGCTAGCTTCCCACCTTCCCAGAGGTTCGGGATGTCATCCGCCGGCGCCTTCCAGTTGCAGCGCACTCCGCCGAGCACTGCCTCTGTTCTACCAATAATCTGAATGTTCGGTGACCGTGTAGCACGCTCGGATAAGTCATTGCTGATGTTGTCGTAGGTGAACACGATGAACTCAGAACGTTCGCGCCGGATCGCTGCGTCGAACAGCATCTCGTTCAAGTGGGCGTCTGCGAAAGAGAAACCGGAAACAAGGACGATCGTTTCGGGCTGATGCAGAGCGCGCCGCAATCTGTCCTGGAGCACGAGGAACGGAAAACGTCGTGACTCTTCATACTTGGCATCGGATGGGTAGATTGCGGCAGGAAGATCCTTTGCGGGTTGGCCCGTGCGCACGATCTCGTTCTTTACCGAGCGCACCCAGTTGACGGAGCCATGGAGCTTCCATAGCCGGACGAACCGCGAAGCCACATAGCCGCCCGCGTCTCCGAGTGGAGCTTCGACTAGGTCCGTGCGGAACCTCGCCCGCAGGTTTCCCACGAAGCCGTCGAAATAAGGAACCCCGTGCTCCTCAAGTGCCGTTTCCAAGAGCAGGTCGTAGTTGACGGTGAATATCTCAAGGGGATAGCGATAGTCGGCTCGGGCAGCCCACGCCGCGAGATTGCTCATTGGTGCGAGAGTCGCGGTCCCAATGTCAAGCGCGCTGACAATTGCTGCGCAAACAGACTTGTCGAGGGCCTCCGCCTGGGGCGCAGTCAATTTGTCGACCTTCTCACGGCCAGTGACCAAACCCGAAATTCGACGGAGGCGGCTGAGCACCTGCTCGATGTTGCGCCCTGCGAGCAAACGCATGAAGGCGGCTTTGTCATCACCTATCAATTTTTCTTGGACTTTGGCTTCAAGGCCCTTTACGTCAGGCAGCCCGCACGCTTTCGACGCACCCGCGCCAAGGAATGCACAGACATGCCGGGATCGCGTCGCCAGCTTGGCGCCCAGGGCCGTGGCAAACTCTTGCGGACTGTGTTCGGTCATCGTGCGTTCAACTCCACGTCGAGATCCGGCAGGCTAACAGTTGATTGAACGGAATGCCGTGTATCCAAGGCTGTGGTCCATGCTATACGGAATCAAGTCTCGCGGGCGAATCGGCGCGATCAACGGAAAAGGCGGCACTCCTTCGACCTCGGCGGCCCGGTTGGCGTCCGAACTGATGGTTGCCCCGTGAGACTCGAGCATGACCGTGCGGCCGAAGCCCATCCGCAAGGCGTCCCTGCCTGCTTCACCCATCGGGCGCTCCTTGGTCTACGGGCTCATCGTCAGAACAGGCCGAGAAAGGCAGGCCCAAACCCCTGCTCATTATGCCGCGTTGTAAGTTCTATCTGGGAATTGCGAGTCAAGGGCATTCGCAGCACATCCGTCGTGGATTCCAGAACTCGCGATGGGCACAGGTGGGCCTTTGCTGCCCGCTGCTCTCGGTTCCCGTTCATACGCTTGAATGCCACAGTGCTTTACAGATGTTCGGAGAATGTGCTACCGGTTGAGGATGTCGCCAGCATCCCGTTCCGATCCCCAGCTGACTGCCCTCGAGCGCATCGACGTGCTTCTTGCCGAGTACGGCGCGTTGTACGCGTTGGCCGAGTTTCGGATGGCGTCTCTCGATCGCAGGGTGCCGGCAGCCGGAGCGGCCTTGGTCGCGTTTCTCGGCGGCGCTCCCATCGTCCCGGACACCACCGCGTGGTTGCTGCTGGCTGTCATCCCTGCATCGCTGATCTGGTTCCTGCGGACCACGATCAATCATGCCCGCTCGTTCGAGGATGCGATCAGGCGGATCGAGCAGATCGAGCGTGACGTCAACGGGCTTGCTGCGTGCGATCTGATGCGGTTCCAGTCGACTCACCCGAGCCGCGGCCGGGCAGTAGGGGGGAGGACAGGGGCAGAGACCGTCTCCGCGGTCCTGCTGGCCTCGCTCATCCTGCTTGGAGCCTGCTTCTTCATCGCCCTCGGGCTGCTTGATTCGTGGCCGATTCAGCTTGGATACGTGGTCTACCTGGGCTTGATCGTCATGCATCACATCTGGGTCACGGTCCGCTGGGCGCGGTACCGCTACCCAGCCAAGCCAGCGTCGTAGGTGGTCGATGGCGCTGGATGTCTACCAGACGGTCACGGACCGGATCATCGAGCTCCTCGACCAGGGCACGGTGCCATGGAGGCATCCCATCAGGGGCGGCTCGTCAGGACAGATGCCGACCAACCTCGAATCACAGAAGCACTACCGGGGGATCAACGTCTTTCTGCTCGCGGTCACCGCGTGGGCCGAGGGCTACGACTCGCCGTACTGGTTGACGTTCAAGCAGGCGGCCAAGAAGGGCGGCCATGTCCGCAAGGGCGAAAAGAGCTCGCTCGTGATCTTCTGGAAGCAGTACGCGACCAAAGACAAGGACAGCGGTGAAGCCGTCACGATCCCCGTGCTGCGGCATTACCGGGTCTTCAACGCCGAGCAGTGCGAAGGGATCGAGGCTCCCGGTGCCGACGATCCCGAGCCGGACACAGAGCCGTTCGAGCCGATCGAAGAAGCGGCGCGGATCATCCGCGAGTATCGGGCCGGCCCGGCTGTCGTCTACGGCGGGAGCAGGGCGTTCTACCGCCCGTCGACCGACACCGTTCACATGGCCGAGGTCGTACGATTCGTCGAGCCGGGCTCGTACTACTCGACGTTCTTCCATGAGCTTGCGCATTCCACCGGCCACTCATCGCGGCTCGCGCGCGGGCTCGACACGGAGACCAGGCCGTTCGGATCGCCGGACTATTCCAAAGAAGAACTCGTCGCCGAGATGGGCGCGGCGTTCCTAGCGGCCGCAGCGGGCATCGGACCGGCGACCATCGAGCAGTCCGCGGCGTACATCGACGGGTGGCGCAAGCGGCTCTCGGACGACAAGAAGCTCGTCGTCCAGGCTGCGGGGGCAGGCCAGCGCGCTGCGGACTGGATTCTTGGAGCACGCGCCGGTGGTGAGAACGGTGGCAAGCCACCGAGCGAGCCCGCGCCATGAGTGAAGAGACTGAACGATACGAGGTCGATCCCGAGCGGCTCGCGTCGGGTTCCTGGTCGATGGAGTTCAACAAGTACGTCGGCGAGGGCGACATCTCAGCGTCATACTCCGCCGATCGCATCGGGACCAACGGCTCTCTCCGCCAGCCCTTCGTTTTCAAGGGAGAGTTGTGGGTCTGCATCGGCCGGTCCATGGAGGCCGCACATGCCTATCGCCTCGTGCCGCTGGAGGACGAACCTCGTGAGACGTATGCCGACAAGACCAGCGATGGAGGCGCAGCGGGCAGAGCGAGTCCCCTGGGCTTCTACCACGGCATGGCGGTCAGCTACGGATCCGACTGGTTCATGCTAATCGGACCGCCTGCGACCTTCACCCCCGGCACGGTCGCCCAGCCGGGGCTGTTTGGAGGGCCGGATGATGGCCGAACACTGGCTTTGCGATTTGGCTAGGGGCACGAGAGGGCGGGTGGTTCTGACGCTGCCGCATCACTCTCAGGTAGATCTGGGTCGGGGCCGCAAGAGGGTTGTCGAGCCTGTGCTTGACATGGAGAAGCTAATCACGTCGCGGCACACAAGCCTGTCGTTGACGCAAGAGTGAGCGGCGATGGAGCCGAACACCATATCTATAAAGAGCGCTACGAGCCTTGCTGAGGCGTGGGAGTGGGGACCATCTCGCCGCGATCGGGCAGAGGCGGCGTTGGCTTTCTGGCTGGATCGGCTTGGGAGTCTACGGTTGGCGGGGACTGTTCGCTTCCCGATGTTCCGCTGGATTCGTTTGAGGCCCCCAGCCGGTTCAGGATCTGCTCCATGATCCGGTCTTTGTCTTCACCGGTCTTGGACTCAGCGATCAGGAACATCAGGAAAATGTCCGCATCGATCCGGCCCGAATTGTCCTGATCAAGAAGCACCCGCTGGAGTGCGGCGCTGCGATCTTTGGAGCTAGTCGTTGCTTGAATCTTGGCTATATCTTCGGCGATCTTCTTGTCGACAGATGCCGTTTGCTGTGCTGACTCCAAGAGCAATTCAAGGCCATGAAAGAAGGACCCTCGACGATGAAGCTCTTTGGCATCGTCGATCGCCGCTTCGACCGGGTAGTCAGCCACGCTGTCGGAGTGGCGCAGGTAGATGAGCCGCTTGAACCTCTGCCGATCTTGCTTGATGGCGTTGCTGATGGTCTGGGAGAGCTGCTTGGCGTAGACCTCTTCATTGAATTCGGCCTTGGCACCGAGGACTGCTGTAGCGAGCGCGGACATGAGCTGGGATGATGCTCCGGCCGCTCCGGTGGCCGTGAATCCGAGGGCGGTGTAGCCGAGGAGCAGGTTCGTCTTGTCCTGCGTAGCGAAGACCGTGGACATGTGGTCGTCGTAGACCTCCTCCGCGACACCGAACATGGCCGACTGAAGGTTGTTGCGTGCCGCGCGGGCCTGGTCCGCATCGGCCATGCTTTGAGCGGTGATGTAGTACGGCTGGCCCACGCCAACCTTGCCGCTGGTCACTTCGGATGGGCTGTACCACCGGGGATCGAGTGAGGGCAGCTTGTCGCGGTACACAATGCCTCGCTGGGGGTTCGCATCGCCTGTACTGACAAAGACTGTCTTGACCGAGTACCAGCCGTTTGGGTCGAGATTGCTCCGGTTGAACTTGCTGCCGCATCCGGTGCAGATAAGGCCGAGTGCGAGTATTAAAGCAGCTCTGTAAGTCATCTCGGCCTCCATTGGCATTTGGGTTCGGCCAGACTACCCAAGAGGCACCGGGATTGACAACTGGATCGGCGTTGTCGGTCTCGAGCCAGCAACTGAGATATCACACCCATGTGTGCGAGACGGTTCCTGTGCGAGCATGAGACACTCAGATCTGAGTAATTGAGTGGACAATAATGGCGATCGCGCACATCTTTGTGTAGAAAATTTGCTGCTTATGCGAGAGTCGACAACATGCAATCGGCTCACGGATGCAAACCTGGTAAACGTTGTGCGCCTCCCGGCGGGTGAGCTGCCCCCAGAGTCTGCTTCACTGGCACGCGACAGTGCCGCGGTCAGCTATGGAACCGATTGGTTCACGCTGACCGGGCCGCCGGCCGCGTTCGTGCCCGGGTCTGTCCAGCAGCCGGGGCTGTTCGGCGGGCCATAAACAAGTCCCTGGTATGTGTTTACGCTCCACCCGCAAGAACCGCTGCTTTGCCTGATTATCAAGCCTTGAATGGATGAATATCCACCATTGAGTGGTTGATTTTCATCCGACCATATGGTACCAATGGCATGAAATGTACACCAGAAGCCTCGAAACCCGGCTCCGATCAGCCCTCGCAGATACCCCGGTCGTGCTCATTCATGGAGCCCGGCAGGTGGGGAAGACAACCCTCGCCCAAGCGGTGGGGGAGGGGAACCGAGAGGCGTTCTCGCTCGATCGCACGCCGGTCCTGACAGCGGCGGTCTCAGATCCTGACGGGTTCATCGCGGGGCTCACGGGGCCGGTTTTCATCGACGAAATCCAGCGGGCTCCCGGGCTGTTTCCGGCCATCAAGCACGCGGTCGATCGCGACCGCACCCCCGGGCGGTTTCTGTTGACCGGGTCAGCGAACGTGCTTGCGCTGCCAACACTCAGCGAATCCCTCGCCGGGCGGATGGAGATCTGCACCCTCTGGCCCTTGACGCAGGCCGAGCTCCAAGGCGCTAAGTCGAATTTCGTGGACGTGCTCTTTGACGACGGCAAACTCCGCTCCCGAGAAGATGGCCCATCGGATCTCTGGGAGCGTGTGCTGCGGGGCGGTTACCCGGAGGCGGTCTCTCGCAAACAGGCGGACCGCCGGCAGTCCTGGTTCGAGTCGTACGTCAACACCATCCTGCAGCGAGATGTGCGGGATCTCTCCAACATCGACAAGCTGGCAGAGATGCCCAGACTGCTGCAGCTGCTGGCAGCGCGCAGCAGCGGTCTGCTGAACTTCGCCGATATCGCCAACAGCCTGTCGCTGGGACAGACGACCACAAAGCGGTACATCGCTCTGCTCGAAGCGGTCTTCCTGGTGCGCATGCTGCCCGCATGGACTTCGAACCTGTCGAGTCGCGTAATCAAGTCTCCCAAGGTTCATCTGCTCGATAGCGGGCTTGCTTCGGCGCTGCTGGGGGTCGATCGCAAGCGGCTGGATTCGGATGGTTCACTGCGTGGTCAGCTCTTGGAGACGTTCGTCGCTATGGAACTCGTCAAGCTTGCGGGAACGAGCACAGCACGTCCCAAGCCGCATCACTTCAGAACCACGAACGGCAGAGAGGTCGACGTGGTGCTTGAAGCAGCAGACGGCCGGATCGTGGGCATCGAGGTCAAGGCGTCTGCATCGATCGATACCTCTGCGTTCCGCGGCATCGAGACGCTCCGTGAAGCTTCGGGCGATCGCATGCATCGCGGGATCGTGCTCTACGGAGGGGACCAGGTGGTCCCGTTTGGCAACGGGTTGTGGGCCGTGCCGATCAGCTCGCTTTGGGCGTGAACGTCCCTCTCTGCAGCTATGGCCATCTGCCAGAGGGTTCGGGTCAGCGAGTTCTTCTCGCCTGAACGGAGTGCCCGACATTCGGCTCCGTTGGTGGAGCTCAAGGGCCGTTCTGCTTTACGACGGCGAGCAGATCGCTGTCGACGTGATGGCCATCGAACTGATCCCGGCTTCGGTGGGAAACCAGGCCCGCTGCCGGTCCTACATGCAGCGGTGCTGCCTCGCCGCAATCGGCTTCAACCAGTCCAGTGACGTGCCTTCGGCCTCGCAGTAGCAGTGAAGATCGATCAACAGATCGACGACGGCAGAGCTGTACCCACTCTCAAGTGTGTCGCGCCCCTTTGCTTGTTGGTGCTGCTGCACGGCTCTTCGCCCTGCTTCGGTTCGTGCATTGCGGTTCGGATTCATCGGAAGTCTCCTTGTCGGTTGTGAAAGACCGCCCCGGCCCGTTGGGGCCGGAGCGGTGATGGGCTAGGCCTGCTGGGCCTTGGCGTCGGCTGCTCTGAGCTGAGCGGCCTGGTCGTAGGCCTTGGTGGCCACGTGGGCGACCTTCAGCAACTCGGTGCCGGAGAAGCCGTCGCTGTCGTGGTAGTTGCCCTCGGGATCCTGGTAGGTCCGGGTGATTCTGACGCTGTAGAAGTCGCCTTTCTCGCCCTGGTTCTTCCAGATGGCGGCCTTGATGGCTCCATCGCGGATCGTTTCGACTGGTTTGTTGTGTGCTTTCTGTGTCATCGGGGTTTTCCTTTCGTTGTGGTTGACCGATGCCCACCGAACAGCAGACGGCTTAGACCCCGTGTCAAGGGGATGGTGCGGGCAGGAGGCCAGAGCTTGCGAAGGGGCGACAACACGGTCCCCTTGACTCGGGGACGACGGATGCCAGGTTGGGCACGTAAAGGTCAGCTGCAAGCGAAAGAGAACGGCGCAGTGACAACGCACACGACAGGCTGGGATAGCCCGCGATGGGGCGCGCCGCTCCGATGGATCAGACAACAGATGAGGCGGCATCCAGGTCCAGATCACCCGATTCCAAGAAGAGTGGGGGGCTGTCACGAGGAGACCGTGAGGTCCTGCAGAGAGATGTATGTCGACCAGGGCACGAACGTGCTGAGCGTTCCGAGCGACTCTCGGCGACGGGCACTAGCCTCGCGATTTGTGAAGCGACCAGCCAGCACCAAATGCATCCACAAGGGCTGTACACCACTCTGCCACATCCATCGCAATCTCTTGGCTGTCCCGCTAGACGACCCACGGCACTCAGGATTCTTGGTTCGGCCTCATTCACGCCCCAAAGTGCTCCGCGATCTAGATCACGTGGAGGGATTATCAATACTGTACTTAGATAATGCGACTCTGTAGTCACGGGACGAGGTGGGCAGTGCAGCGCTCTCTCGGCTCACGTCGACGTACTGGTTGGTTAGGTTATCCACAGCTTCTGCTAGCTGGGACATATCACATACGCCCTCGAACCACTTCGATCTGACAACATGTGCGCGCCGTGCCACGTCAAGGTACGCAACGCCAACGTCGTGATGGCGAGTAGCTTCTGCTCGGGGTTGCAGAAACAAGTGCGCAATGGTCAACGCTGAGACAAGTCCTGAGATACATATCGTTATTAGTGTCAGGGTAGCAGCGGTATCAATTAGAGCTAAACGAACAACCAGCATTGTTGTTACCATAACGGCACCGACGCACCCAGCGCCTCCAAGCAGAACATCCCAATGGGCCTTCCGCTTGGCAGCAGAGAAATGTTTGAACTTGCCAATTTTGGCGTCTCGAATCAGCTGGTGGATCTCGCCTAGCAAGTGCTGCCCATTCTCGTGCTTTTGATCCACAAGAGCAGCAGCTTCGCCGGCTGCCGTAGCTTCATGTGTCGCCATCGTTATCGCTCCTCTCAATATGCTGCCAGACGTTCAAGCCGCACCTACTTCCGATAACGGCCCTGCTCCCCGTTGCATTGCTGCTTCGGGTATGCCATAGTTATTCTATAATGACGCAATATACACAATACACGGCTCTCGAAGCCCTCATTCTGGCAGCACTGCATGATCATCATGCCGTGCCGCTGGCGCGCGTTGTGCGAATAGTGTCAAACCACAAAATGCCCATGCGTCTTTGGGAGGCACGTGTTGAGATGACTGTGAAGATAATGGAAGAGAGCGACTTGCTACGTCGTTCGATCGATCACGACAACCATGTCGTCCTTCATCGTACTATTTCGTACCCTCCCGGGAGTGTGGCTGCTCCATTCTTGAAAGCGGCGGCCACGTTCGCGTATCAACGACATCTCGTTAACTTTACACTAAACGGTCTTCTTCCACGTCCCCAGTGAAGAGCGTTCGCTTGGTATGGTACCCATTGCTCTCATACCACTCTTGGCTTCCTCCCGCCCCCATGTAGAATCGTATCGGTCCGTCCGAAGATACCGCGATGGCGATGGTGCCGGGCCCGAGCGCCCTAGCTAGTGCAATGGCAGTAGCTCGTTTGGTGCCCGTCATGTTTAGGGCCGCCATCTCATCGTCAATAACATGCGAGGATAGTGATGGCTCAACGCGAATGCGTCGTGCGTAGCATACCACCTCAAGTTCTTTTCCACCCAGAATAATGGCGCCGTCTTTCTTAGACGCTCTCACGATCACTCGGGCCGTCCTGACATCTATAGTGCCATCACGCTGTCGCAGAGTACGCCCGGTAAGCCATTTGGGATCTCCCGTGCCAAGCCTTCTGAGTTCCGACTGGTGGAGTTTATCAGCGAGTATGTTCACATCAACTGATTTGCCATCCTCACGAAGTGTCCGCTGGAGCGGCTCCTCAGCGAGTATTCTAGCATCGTCAAGGTTGCGAAGCCACAGGAAGAAACCGCCGTGCGCATGTCGTCTAGACCGCGAGGATGTCTGCTCTGCACAAAGCGTTAGGATCGACACGATTTTCCTAAATTCTTCGACATCAGTCATTGCCTGCGTCTTGGCGACCGGCGTCGCCTCGCCGCTTGCTGGGACGCTACCATGTAGTAGCCGCGACCACTGATCATCGGGAACGTTTGCGAGCGGGTCTGTTCTGTATAACCAGCCGCGAGCTGTTCTAACAGCACAAACACGACCGTTCTGCAACACCCGTATCAATTGTCCAGGTCCTGCAAGGGCCGCAAGCGTTCCGGGGTATCTATGAGTGATGTACGCGTAGAGGCCTTCGGTGTGATCCCACAAAGGGAGCTCGTCCCAGGTGCTAGCAGCTTCTCGCATCTCGTGCAAACTGATTACGTATGCAACTGAGCGCGAATCAATGGAATTTTCTGGCTGAGATCGAACGTTGTACGCGGCTCCGTACGGCATAACTACGCACCGCTCGCGCGGATCGTCAATCGCCTCAAAACGCTCTAGCATGCCCTCAATCGAGAGCCCAGCGAGGTCATCACGGACTCTTCCCGCCGATGCCTGTAAAGGAACGGGAAGCGTGCCAGGCCAATATTTAAGGGCGAAAGCATCCCCGAGTAATAGGCCATACTGCTGCTGTTCTCCCTCGTGAACTCGGTCGCAAAACATAGTAGCCCGCTCCAGAAATCTACCGACTTCATTGTACAAAGGGCACTCACTGTCTACTCTGCAACGTGAATGTTCAAGGGATGTGATAGCGTCGCCAAATACTGGGCGGGCGATAAGCCGTGTTGCGATCATTGACACAAGGGCCTGAGGCAGTACCGAGCGAGCAACGGCACTTGAGGGCGGATCGTACAGGGCATCCAGATGCTTTGTGACTTCTGGGGGGGGTTCAACCGGGAAGGCCTCCGTATTAGCCTTTGACGAAGCGTCGCTGGCACCGGGAGGTTGCGGTATTAATGGTACTGATTGTGGCTCGTGAGAACTCGAGGCCATTGACACGAGAACATCCAACGCATGAGGTAACTGCAACGTTACGCGAAACAAGAGTCGTTCCAACCAACAGGAGGCTTCCAGACACCGGGCCGCGATAGCGCGTACAAGCGCATCATCCACAGTGCTGACACCGATCATCTCCAGGCCTACAGCCGGACCGAGGGCGCTCTGTGGCTGAGCCACAACGGTAATCGATCTTCGAAGCCCGCGAGCACTTGACGGAAAGATGTTGTAGTTGAACAGCAGCGCGCCATCCAGAGAACGTGTCGCAAGGGGCGAAAGCGGTCTGTGGAGTGCCGAGGAAGCCGCCGCGACACACGCCAATAGACTTGGTGAAAAATGGGCGTCGGACCGCAACCGCATTGCACGCACGATGTCGAGGTCGGAAACGGCATCGGTCATTTTTTTCAAATCAAATGGATCGCGCCGGCGAGTACCCGGCGGGTTACTAAGCTGGACGCACACTTTGCGTGGGAACCCCATTGTAATCCAAATAGACGGTATACCAGAGATGAGTGGGGTATCGGGAATGCTGTAGGTAGGTTCGCTCTCCTCGGTGTCGTACGAGGCATCAAGCACGACTACGCGTGGCAAACGCACTGGATACGACAGAGCATCAATGACCATCGGTAGCGGGCGCAAGCCGCGATGGAGCATCTGCCCGTAGTTCTGTGCGAGTGTACTGATGCTAGTAGGCGATCTCCCAGCAAACGCGATTGGTATCGAATCGCTCGAAAGCGGACACCGAAGATAGAGTGCGTGCGATGGACCTATCCTGGCCGCGTCATTTCCAACAATACGATCATTTATGTAGTTAGCCAGGGCCGCCAGCGAAGAGCCCTGCTCATGAAACCCTAACAAATGAGCCCAACGCTTGTGGGACATTAAGGCAGCTTGTGCGGTTATCAGTGTCATTGGCCAGATGCTCTCGGGTCGATGGGCAGTTGGAACCATGCCGACAATCGCACAGAGTACTCAATCTGATCGTCGGCTGTCGAGCCCTTGGGATACGGACGTCGTGCCCAATGTAGAGAGACTACGACAGCCGTGAACAACCCGGATGGGGGTGGCACTATCCAGCGATCAAGCCATGCGCGAGGCGTGAAGGCGGGCTTGCACATGGTTGTGTTCATTCGTACAAACATTCCACAAATTCGTGTGCTATGGCGCTGCGTGGGTACGTCAATTACTTGGTTGCAATCGCCCGCAGCTTCTCAACGATCTGGTGCATCAGCTCGGTGTCGCGGCCGCAGTACTGGAGCAGGGATGCACGGATCGGCTCTCGTGCGGCCAGTTCGAGCATCGGATCGCACGCTCGCCGCCAAGCGACCACTGCCGCCATGCCGTCTTGGATGTCGAGGCCCTGGTACCCAGTACCGAGCAGGGCAGGGGCCACCTTCTTGATCGAGTAGCTGCCCTGCTGGTCGGGGTGGTAGTAACCGGCCTGCAGCAGGTCGATCGTGTCGTACAGCCTTGAAACAACGGACTCGATCCGGTCGGCGATCTCGCCGCCATAACTAGCGGCGAGATCCTTGAGGACTGTCTGCTCTGCCGCTTTCGAATGCACGATCACGCTTCCCTCAGCGGGCATGGCTTCCAGGAGCGATTCGATGAACGCTCGCCGCGGATCGGTGCTTTCCAGCCACAGAAACGCCGGCGGGGCTCGGAGTTCGCCACCCGGTTCATCTTGCACGTGCATCGACCACTGGAACGGGATCCGGGTGTACGGCTTCATCCCCTCGAACCTGGGCACCGCCATGCCGGGATCAAACTCGAAATCGATGTAGGTTGCGGGATAGCGGATCTCGGCGAGCTTTGCGGTGAGCGCTCCGCGATCGATCTCAGGCTGGCCTGCCTGAGCGGCCCGGATCATTCGGGCCTGGCTAGGAGTCCATTTCCAGCTCGCATCCTCGGGATCGAGCTGGAGCAGGCTCAGCCCCGGTTGCTCGGCGACGAGTTCTGCCTTCCTACCGCCCAGCTTGGGCAGGCGTCCGGCCCAGTGAGCTGGCAGCGAGCACCCGCATTGTCCATCAGGCCCAAAGTGCCCGCAGGTGCTGGGCCGGTTGCCTGCCTTGACAGCCCGGCTGGCCTTGCACCGCGTGCCCGGGTGCTCATCGGGCGCCCCGCCCGTGAGCATCGCCAGCATCTGTTCGAGCTCAGCGCGTGCCTCGCCTCTGAGCGCTTCCACTTGGCTGGTCCGGTCTTCGAACTGGAGCAGCTCGGCTGCTTCAACGGGCCCCGGACCTCGGACGTAGTCGGGATCGAGCCGGCACACGCTCACGCCGGTTACTGCGACACCGCTGCGCTGTGCGACCTCCCACTGGAAAGCGAGATCCCAGTCGTTCAGAGGGACCAGCTTGGTCGAGGCCTTCACCTCGATCAAGCGCCAGCCGGCGCCATCGGGCGCAGCGATATCGATCACGGTAAGAAGGTCTCGCGTCCTGAAGCACGCCTGGAATACCGCACCGGATCCGCGCATCGCTGCGGCGGTCCGCTCGGCGGCATCAGCCGGGTCCCATGCAGCAGGGAACGGCTGGTCATCGTCTATGGGCTGGTCGATTCGGATCGGTTGATCGAACATCGATTCAGCAAGCCGTTCGACCTCCGCGCCTTCGGCTTCGCGGTCCTCCCAGATGTCGTCGGACTCAGCCTGCGGCTCGGGCGCGCCGTGTTTGGATAGCCAGAGCCGAAGCGGGCACTGCCGCCCCTTGAGATAGTCAGATTTCGTCAGCATCGCGCAGCGCCCACCTTCGGCTCACGCGGGGAGATGCAGCGAGCATCAACCCGCGTGAAGTTCTCCATCCATCGTACGTGGAGGAGTATCGGCGCGGCTTACCGGATCACTTGGCAACTTGCACGCGGCAATCCGGCGCGCAATATCTGCGACCCGCTCGGAGTGGTAGCGGGCTTCGCGTAGAAGCTCGCGTCGGTCATCCGCCGAGAGGTGACTGCCAATCATTGCGATCTCGACGTCTGTGAGGTCCCGTCCGAGATCGTCGATCACCTGGATGGTGCTGCTAGCCCGCGTATTGGCGCGCGGCATCTTCCTTAGCGATGCGTGCTTGAGCCGGAAGGTTTGCGAGCCCACACGAACCGTGCGATTCCGACCCGAGGTCAGGTAGACGGGCTTGGCCGGGATCTGGGTCGAGAGTCCGAGCCGGTTGGCCGCAACGGCGGCAGTGGGGGCGATTCGGCTGCCGGTCTGTCGGCCGAGCGCGTTGGCCACTTTGTCCGCATCCGGGGGAACGGCGATGCCGAGTCTCTTGTTGGAGCGGGGCAGGTGGTAGAGCCCCCGGCAGATCCGCTGCAAGAAGCCTCGTTTGACGAGGCGAGCGAGAGCTTGATCGACCGCGTCACGGCCAGCGAGGTCCAAGAAGTCCTTGGGAGTGACCACAGCACCGTCTCCGCCATGCTGACGATGGATGCGATCGAGGATCTGGTGATGGGTCGTCGTCATGCTGTGCTCGCCCTGCCAGATGAGTAGGCCATGAGTTCTGACAGCTGTCAATCGGAGGGCCACTCGACTTTGCCGATCTTGGAGGCATTAAAGGTGAGCGATGGGCCGCGATGGACGGCGCTAGGTCCGTGATCGAGAATCGACCCAGCGGGCGCCATGATGCAAGTTCAGCGGTTCTCGAATGCACTTGCTTCCACAGGGGCTCCGCATTATCAACCAAGCATGTCCATGTCGGCTAACCGGTAGCTGGTGCTCCGGCCCCCTCCGGGGTTCTGGACCAGGACGGCGCGTTCGACCAGTTCGCGGATGTCCCGCAGTGCTGTATCCGTCGAGCACTTGGCGAGCTTGGCATATTTCGACGTGGTCATGTGCCCTTTGAACCCGTTGAGCATCTTGTTGATGATCAGGCGCTGACGCTCGTTCACCGGGTCGCGGTTGATCCATCGCCAGAGCTCGGCCTTGTAGAGCACCGCGGACAGCGTCTGCTGCGCCCCATCGATCGCGCGGTCCAGGCATCCGAGGAACCATTCCAGCCAGGGCGTGATGTCGAGACGGCCGCGCTGCGCAGACTCCAGGCGCAGGTAGTACTCCTTGCGCTCCGTTTCGATCTGGGAGGACATGCTGTAGAAGCGTTCCTTCGTGCCGTCGGCTCGGGCCAGTGCCATGTCGGCGATGGCGCGAGCGATGCGTCCGTTGCCGTCTTCGAACGGGTGGATGGTCACAAACCAGAAGTGTGCGATGGAGGCCTTGAGCACCGGATCAACCGGCGGCGTCTCGTTGAACCAATCGAGGAACGCCGACATCTCGGCTTCCAGCAGATCGGCGCCAGGCGCCTCATAGTGGACCTTCTCGCGCCCGATCGGGCCAGAGACAACCTGCATCGCGCCCGCTTCATCTGGCCGCCACGCGCCGACGACGATGCGACGCATCCCGCTACGACCCGTCGGAAACAGCGAGGCGTGCCAGCCGAACAGCCGTTCATCGCTCAAGGGCTGCTCAAAGTGCTGCGTAGCGTCGAGCATCATCTCGACAACACCCTCCACATCGCGTCCCGCCTCGGGGAGCCCTGCGGCATCCAGTCCGAGCCGGCGAGCGAGCGAGGAGCGGACCTCATCAGGGTTGAGCGACTCGCCCTCGATCGCAGAGGAGTTGACCACGTCGCTGGTGAGCACGGTGAGGCTCGCTTCGGCACGCAGGTCGAAGCCCAACGCGTCCATCTTGCCCAGCAGAAGTCCCTGCTTGTGGCGTACGGCAGCCAGGACCGACGACACGGCGCTCGCGTCCCAGAAGAAGACTGGCCACCCGGGCCGTTCGTGAATGAAGCTCATTATTGCCGCTTTCTTTGCGGTGATTATGCCGGCTATTCGCCGCAAAGGCAAGCATCTGTCGCGTGTAGTGCGGTGTTTGTGGCGAGCTGCCTCCCGCGAAAAATCAAGGCTGACGTACGCTCATGCATGGCACGGAAATCACTAGGTCGGTGCCGGGTCTGTGGCAACACGGGGGAGCTCTCGCGCGAACATCCCATCCCTCGATCCGCCGGGAACACCGGAGAGGTATGGGTCCATTCGCTCTACAGCGTCGCACGGGGTTGGTCGAGAGGGGAGCATTTCCAGAACGGCCTCACCCGGTCAACGTTGTGCGCTGAGTGTAACGGCAGGTGCGGGAAGCACTACGTCCGCCCGTTCGCCACATGGACGCTCAAAGCCGCCGAGTACAGGGAGCGGCTGGACGGCGAGGCCCGAGTGTTGCTGCCGTTTACGGTCGTGCCGCTGGCTGTGGCCAAGCAAATCGCCGCGATAGCCTTGGCTATGTCCCACGCGGGGTCGATCGATCTTCCGCATTATCTAGATCTGCGCCGATTCGTCCTCTCGCCATTCCGTACGGGCGGCTTCGATTCATTCCGGTTCTACACATACTTTCACTTCGGTGCGCCCACGTTCGAGGGCGCGTTCTACGCCCTCAATACCAAGGGAGGACAAAGCCCGATGGTTCATTGCCACGTGGGCCGGGAACCGCTCGGGTACATCGTGACAGCCAACAACAGCGCAAGCGTTCGATGGGCAGCGCGGCGCGGCCTCTGCGATCTCACACACTTCACACGCCGAGAGGCCTATCTCATCACGGTTGAACACCTGTGGCTTCCGTGCATGAGAGGAGAACTGCCATTCCGTGCGCCCATCCAGAGTCCGGCTCCTCGGAATGGCGGAAATCACAATTGACAACGGCTGAACACCGGCGTGGCAGCAGGGCCTCTAGCCAATCACCGCACTCCGCGCTGCTCACGGTCACGATCTGCTCAACTTCATCGTGCGTTGTCATCTGCTGCTCGAGCCAGTTCTTCAACAACACTTTCTGGCAGTTCAGACTCTGACCACGACTCGCGTGCGAGGCGTGATCCAATATCGGCCCAGGGCTCCGCGAATGCCGCGGAGGCCAGATCACGTTGGCAGTAAGCGGGGCGTAGATGACACCCGAGCATCTCTAACAGGCGATTGCCATCGACAAGTTCGATGCGTTTGAGCCCAGGTCGCGCTGCACTCTTTCGGGCGAAGCGTGAGAATCCGGACGAGGTCACAATGACTCCTTTCGCAACATCCGGTGCCTCCTGCATCGCACCGCGAAGCTCGCGCACGATCGCCACGCCGATTGTGCTTCGATATCTCTTTACTTGGACCGCTGAAACCTTGTTCTCTGGACCTTCATAAAGCAACAGATCGATGCCGCCGTCGTGGGAACCGCCCGTCTCTATTACCCTGGATCCACAATCACGGAAGACCTGTGCGACAATCGCTTCAAACTTGGAAGGCTTGACCATATACCTGGCCTCGGGATTGGCCAGCATGAGGCGTTGCAGTTCTTCTATGGACTGCGAGAGCCCTATAGCCGGATCGCCGAACTTTGCAAGACACCCAGATACGCACGCCGAACGCGCTCGAACAATGCCTCCAGATGGCCTGTCGTACTTTCTCGGCCAGTTGGTTGGCGTGCGCAGGGCGTACCAGTCCTTGTTCTCGATCTCAAGCTCTAGATCTGCCGCTGCAATCACCCACCAGCCGCAACCCTGGCACACCACGAGCTCGGCAACCATCGCATCATCGTTGTTGGCAATCGAGAACAGATGGCTACCCGAGCTGGCGAGTCTTGTGAGCATGCCGCCGCAATAAATGCACGGCTCACGCTCCCACGAGATTTTTTCAATCTCCTCGCCACTTGGGTCCTGGAGCACACCGTCGATGGTGGCTTCGAACAAACTGGCAACGCTGTTGTCGTGAGATCCCGATACCAAGTCCGCGTGCGTCCAAATGCTCATGGGCTCTCCGTCGCCTACCCCTACATAGTACAGCTAGAGTATGATCCGCTGCACCTCGTAAAGCGTCGCTTCCTGCCTGAGCCGGTCATAAAGCTGGCATGACTCATGGCGCCACCAAGTGTACCTGAGCACGTCCCATAGAACGATGACCTGAGGGTTATCGCTGACGTCGTTCGGGCGAGGCTCTGTCGGGTAGGCGCAAGCCTGTCAACCGCGCGGTCAATACAATGGCCTCATGGCGAGCAACGACCCCGTACTTCCCCCGAGCATCCAGTCAGCGCCTCGACAGGCGGTGCTGTACGTCGACGAGTCCGGCAATTCGGGGCCGAACTACCTCGACCAACACCAGCCGTTCTATGTCCTGGCCGGATGGATGGTGCCGGATCGCGGGAACGAGGAAGCATGGGTCGCGGTCGAGGAGGTACGCACACGACTGAGCCCTCAGGCTCGTGAGCTCAAGTCGCCCGTGCTGCTCAAAGGAGAGGACCAGAAGAGGCAGGCAGCGGGGCTGTTCCGACGGTATGGCAGCCTTGGAGCAATTCCGCTCTACTTGATTGCGGAGAAGAGATACTGCGTCGCCGGCAAGATCGTCGAGACGTTTCTAGATCCCGCGCACAACCCCATTCTGCGAAACGGCATCACCGGCGATCGAGAAACTAAACAGGAGATTGCTAACCTGCTCTATGAGCGGCTCCCAGAGTCGTCACTCGTGCAGTTCGCCCAAGCGTATCGCAACCCTTCACCCGAGAGCCTGAAGCGGGCGCTTTGCGATGTCGCAAAGAATGCTCGCGATCATCTGAACCCAGAACTTGCAGACTCCTTACTCGGAAGTCTCGCCGATATTGAAGAGATCGCAGAGGCAGAGGCGGCAACATCCCCGTTCGGCAACGTTGGGGTGTCGCTGAACATGCCGTGCTTGGTCTCATTCTTGATGATGGCCGAGCACATAGGGCGCGTCGGGCTCCACCAACCGATCCGCATCGTGCACGATCGGCAGCATGCGTATGAAGCGGGATACCAGAAGATCTTTGAACTGCATCGAGGCTTACCGCGCCTATTTGCGCCGCTGCCTGGTGATGAGGAGATCCCGTTCGGCAGACTCGAGGCAGTCGCGGAGTTTGAAACCGCGGACTCTGTGGACCGTCTGCCGATCCAAGCGGCCGATGTGTTGGCGGGTGTCATCAATCACCTGATGCGGCTGGCAATGACAGGGAGCGATCCGACCGAGGCAGACATCGAGCTGGCGACATTGACGCTGCCTGGATTGTTCGTGCACGAAGTGAATCTCGCTTGGCCAATCTGGTCGGACGAGTGCAGTGGTCGAGTTCGCGAGTCGCTCATTGCGAAAGCGATTCGGCCAATCCCCAGGTCGGAGGACGAACTCCATAGATTTCAAGCCTTTGCAGAAGCGATAGAAGCGCCGGCACTCCCAGCTCTAAAGGGGTCATTCAAGCCAGATCACGTATTCAAGCTGCCATGCCCCGTATTCGCGCTCCAAGGCACGGCATCTGGGGCCCTATTGATTCTTGTACCCACAGAAGACGACATTCGTGAATCGGGCGGGGCAGCAAAGGTCACTGTGCCGTTGTTTTCGAGCGAATCTTCCGCCAACGGCTTTCTGTCGATGCTTGCCGAACCGACCGAGTCACAAGAAGTTGTGACCTATGACGGTCCAGAGATCTCTAGGCTTGTCGAAGCGCTCGATGCGTGCTCGGAGTACTCGGAGCTTATCGTCTTTGATCCCGCTACAGACGCGATGCAGCACATGTGGATGCCAGCGTTCGTCGAAGGTTTGCGGGCGATTTTCGGGCGGATCGAACGGCTGCTGAGAACCGGATTGGACCGCGTCGTTCTGCAACGCACAACAGTGGACGGCAGAGAGGCGATTTCTATGCTCCTTGCCGATGGCCGGTACGGCGCCATGTGGGCTCCGGTCGGGGACGTTGTCACAGGAGCGACGCGGGAGGAGGCACTCGGCCAACTTCGATCACAGTCCGAAGAGTCATGACGCGGCCGATCTAGACGCCAACGTTGATCTGGACCACGGCCGCGATTCGCCGCTTGGGTCGCCGATCTGTCTGATGCCTTGACACGACAAGGCTGGTACGTCTGTGTCGACGACCTCCCCATCAAACACACTCATCTCGTTTTCGGTAAGGGGACTGGCGACGCAATGAAGCAGCTCCCGTTGTTTTTCTGCTTGAGCACGTAGCCGATCAATATTTCAGTGCAACTCGGTACCGCAAAGCGGTACGGCCCTCCGCGGATTCCGCTCTCTCAACCGATCTCCTTGAACGTGGCACGCGCCAGAGCGACCAAGCGAGCTGTCGCTTCACACCTCCATGCAACGGGTTCCAATCCAGCCTCGCCTGTGCGCAGGAAAGTGGCCACGAGCTCATTCTCGGTCAAGTCACCATGCCAGAGGTCAATGGGGCCAACGTGGTAGCAGTAGAGCTTCATGAGTGGAGAGTGCCAACCGGGGCAACGAGTCTCAACGGCCCGCAGGGCGTTGCAGCTGCTCGGGCCTACCCCGCGCGCGGCACAAACTGCGTGATCCGAACGTCTCCGCCGGGCAGGTGGGCCACAATCTCGAGGCTTCCGCCGAGAGCCGCGATGAGCTGCTGCAGCGTGCTGATCTGCATGTCTGATTGCGACTCGAGCTTGGACACCGATGGCTGCTTGATGCCCATCGCCTCGCCCAGGTCCTCTTGGGTCATGCCGACCTGGCGGCGGATCTCTGAGAGCAGCATCTCGGCCATCAGGTCCTTTGCCCGGGCGCGCGAACGTGCCAGTCGCTCGGGATCCATCTTGGCTTGCAGCTCGTTGAAGTTCTTCTTCATCACAACAGTCCTTCTCGTTCAAGTTCCGCGAGGTGTTCCGAGTACAGCCGGTCAGCCTCGGGAATCATCCGCTCGTAGAAGCGGTTGTCCCCGGTCTTGTCGCCTCCGATGAGCAGGATCGCGGCCCTGCGTGGGTCAAAGGCAAAGAACGTCCTCAGTGGCCGGCCCTGGTGCTGGGTGCGGAGCTCCTTCATGTTGCTGTGGGCCGATCCCTTCACCGTGTCTGCATGTGGACGGGGCAGGCTGGGCCCGAGCACCTTGAGCAACTCGACGCTCACCGAGAGCGATTCCTGCTCGTCGGCATCGAGCCCAGACCACCAGGCCCCAAATTCGTCGGTGAATTCGACCTCCCACATAAGTACAGTATAGCACATGGGCGATATTCGTCAAGGGCTATATTGATTCGCGCCGTTTCGGCCCGTGAAAACCGGAAACAACGACCCCACTGAGGGGCGATTATCGGCCATCCCGCCAGCGGGTGAGCCCTCGGCATCGTCCCGCAGGACTCTAGTCGGACAGGCCGGTTGGCCCGCACGTCGCGGCCAGCTAGACCCTCATGAGCAACATGCCCGTTGACGTCACCTCGAACCGGCCTTCACCCAGCCGTCTAAATGGTTCACCATTGATCGCCCGAGCATCTTTGGGGCCCGGGATGATGGCGTCGGGATCGTCGCGTGTCGCTGCCAAGACGAGCGCCTGACCAATGATGATGGTCGCCTGAACGCTCCCATCCGTGTTGCGGGCGAAGCAACACTCATTCTCTAGCCACGCTATTGCTGCCACTCCTGGTACGCGGCCAGAAACTGCGTCTCAAGGTCTTGCACGCGCGCGCTTTCCAACCCGAGTCACGACCTCAGGAGCACGCGGCTCATCTCGCGGCTCCAACAGCTGGTTGAGATCTTCGAACAGACGCTCGAAGCGATCTAGGGCCGCCGCTTCATCATCGAGCCTGTAGCCGACCCCTTGCCGGACGAGCCAGTCGGCTGGCATTGTGTGGTTGAAGTCCGTTTCGCTGGCTTCGGGCACAGGGAATGTCCGCTCCACATGCTTGACGATCCGCCCGGTGAATGGCTTCGCGCCTTCGTCCGCGGCGGGTATGGCCGCTGCGCCTTTGAGCCCACAGGCGGCATTGACGAGCGACACGTAGCCCTTATTGCCCAACAGATCTTCCATATCGGCCTGTGACTTGCCCGCGTAGGCCTCAACCGTGAGTACATGATCTGCCAGCAGAAGATCCGAGTTGCGCAGCCGTTCGACCTCCTTCTTGCCGCCATCCGCATAGTCGCAAAGCACTGCACAGTGGAGTTCGTTGCCGCCAAAGAGGCTCATGAACGCAGAGACCTTTGGTAGACCGCCGCAGGGCACAATCGTCCACCTGGGGTCGAGCGTCGTACGCTTCGCCGCAGCCAGCTTGCGACGGAACCAGTCAAGATAGAGCAGATCAGACGGGCCCTCAACGAGCAAGTTGTGCTCACCGATGAACAGCGACTGGGTGATCTCGTAGCCGAGGCACGCCCTGAGCGGAAAGAGCGTATCCCGTTCTGCACGCAGAACCTGGTCAGAGACCTTGGTTCCCCTGTGGGGGTCCGTATCGGCGCTCTCCCCCCCGCTGGGTTCGCGATAGACATCCTCGACAGTTCGAGCACGAAGCAGGTTTGAGGGATCGAGCATGAACGGCGAGTGCGTTGTGTAGATGACCTGGTAATCCGGCGCAAGCCGTTCTTCCATGTAGCGGAGCAGATCAGCCTGTGCTGAAGCGTGCAAAGCCAATCCCGGCTCATCAAGTAGCAGAACAAGATCGCCGGCAACGTTCTTCTTCAATTGGTTGAACCATACCAAGAACGAGAAAAACCAGATAAATCCGCTGCTTCTCTGGTCGAATCCCGTCGTGGCCCCATGGCGAGTATTCTCGATGCGTGTGCGCAGAACCCAGCCGGTATCGAACGGCGGTTCGTCACCCGACCGTGCCGCATCGAAACGGAAGTTCATTTTCAGGTATTCGTTCTGGCTCCAGTACTTGACGAGTTGCCTTGTGAGCGTGTTGGACACTGCCTCTAGGCGAGCCGACAGATTCTCGAAATCGTCGATCGCAGAGAACTGATCAACAGACATACTGACCATGTCCAACAAAGAAGAGAAGACACGATCGCCGTCATCAGTGCGATTCTCTGCCACCCGCTTCTTGAATGCGTTCACTGCCAACTGCCCCGGCATGCGGAGATACTGAGAGAAGAAGGCGAAGCGTGGCGTTCGCTCCCAGATGAGGCTGATCACAGCCTGCGTTGCCGAGCTTTCCCCAAATCTCTGTTTGAGTTCTTGGGCTAGCATCTTGCGAGCCTCGGTCTCCTCGGCTGGAGCGGCCAGTTGTCGGGCCAAAGCGGAAACGGTGGGAGCTTCCTTGAACTGTCCCCGTTCCTTCGCGCTCACTTTGGCGATCTTCATCAGGTGTTTCACGACGGCTGCTTGGTCAAACTTCGCAACAACAGATACAGTGTTCGCGTAGCTCTTAGCGATGGTGACGGCACCGATTTTTCGCGCCTCCGGGCCAATCAGTGCCTCGATCGCTCTGTAGTCTCGTTCTTCAAGCTGCCAAGTCGTTGACACTGCGCAAGCGGGGCACCTCTCGTGGACCTCCTGGTATTCGGTCAACTCGTGCCGCGGATAATCTCGGGTGACATCGAAGTCCCCGTTCTCACCATCCACTGGATTCAGCTTGGACAAGGCCTCAAGAACCGCGGTCTTGCCCGCCTCGTTCTTGCCGACGAGGCAGGTCATGTCGTCGATTGAGAACTCTGTTGAGTCCTTCACGCATTTGTACTTCATCACACGGGCGCTTTTGAGTATCATGATCTTGGTACTCTGCAACTCATGTGCCAAACAGGGGTTGTAGGAGAGCGAGGAGAGCGAGCATCTCTACATGCCACGCCGGACGTGGTGCCAGCTCCTCAACTGCCATACAGGCAGATATGCCGCGCTGCCCTCACACCCCAAACATCTATGTACCGCTTCGTCGTTTCGCCCGGCGTGGCATCTGGCTGCGTGCTGCGTAAATCGCGGCAATCACCAAGACTGCTAAGAGTGGTGGGCTCGCACTCGCCATCGCCTTGGTCACGGCCCAGATGCCGCCACCGACGGAGCGAACCAGCTCAAACCATGGCACGGGCATTTCAATCGGCGTCATCTCCAGCATCGAAGTCTCCTATAGGCTTCTGTCAAGTATATCGGTAGATGTGTGAGCGGGTTCCGTCCGAATAATGCTAGGATATTTATTCTTGATAAAATACATTATCAAGATTAGAATAGCCGATCAAAGAACTCACAGGAGACACGGTCATGGACGACCAACCACCTGCCAAGCAAGGCAGTACGAAACAGGATACAGAGCTGGCGCTGAGCCGCCAGCCCGAGCGAGCGCTGACGGCGGCCCAGTTCCAGCAGCTCTCAGACGTGCCCGCCGCGGCCGTCTGGCTGGCCAACATCCACAACGACAACACCCGCAGGGCCTACAGAGGCGACGTCGAAGCCTTCATCGCGTTCTGCGGCATCGAGAGAGCGGACGAGTTCCGAAGCGTCACCAGGGCCCATGTCATCGCCTGGAGGGCCGTCCTCGAGGCCGCGGTGCCCGGTGAGCAGCCTCTGGCGCCGGCGACCATCCGCCGCAAGCTCTCGTCGGTTAGCTCGCTGTTCGATTACCTCTGCAACGAGAACGCCGTCGAGGCCAATCCTGTGGCCGGGGTCAAAAGGCCCACCGAGGGTGCCAACGAGGGCAAGACCCCCGCTCTCTCAGACGACCAGGCCAGAGCCCTGCTCAAGGCGCCCGAAGGTGCAGACCTGAAAGCCGTCCGGGACCGGGCTATCCTGGCCACGTACCTCTTTCATGCGCTTCGGCGCTCAGAGGTCGCCGATCTGCGCGTCATCGACATGCGTGAGCGGCGCGGCGTCATGCACTTCACAGTGTTCGGCAAGGGGTCCAAGACCCGCTACGTCCCCGTCCACCCCGCTGCTCTCTCGGCCATCAAAGAGTACCTGACCTTGGCCGGCCACGGCGAGGACCGGCCGGGGGCGCTCTTCCGGCCGATCCGCAACAACCGAGCGGGACGGCTGGACCTTGCGATCACGGGCGACGGGATCTACAAGCTGCTGAAGAGGTATGGCGCCAAAGCCGGCATCACGATGGACGGGCTCTGCCTGCACGCCTTGCGCGCCACTGCTGCGACCAACGCGCTCGAACACCAGGCCGACATCGCCTACGTCCAGATGTGGCTCGGACACGCGAGTATCGCCACGACAAGACTCTACGACCGAAGAAGATCAAGGCCCGAGGACAGCCCGACGTTCAAAGTGAGTTACTGAGCAACACGTTGTTGACTGCACGAAGCACGGCTAGCTCTTGCTAGATACAAATACCAGACGATTAATCGGTGGGCGCTCAGAATTTATCTAACTACTTGTCTTAAAGCACTATACATCTCGCATAACACTGGCGAGCAGACCTTCCGATCACTCTCGATCTTCGCTCTAGTCGCATTGTTATCTACGGCTAGTCGTTGAAATCTTCCTTCGATATCTACCTGGACGCTGATCAGAAGCCACTGAGTGCACGACAGCAACATTAATTTTTCTTCTTCTTCAAAACTTTTACTAGAAGATGCCATTTGAGCAAATATTGCCAGCCACAACTGCTCACTAGCCGACAGCCATGCAGATGTTGCTACAAATGAACGGGCAACCTCTCGCAGCGATAGTTCAATGACATCATCCGTCATGCTCCGCATCACGAGCACAAGCCCAGCAAGCGCTCCCATTGACCGATACCCTCTTTCGAGGTCATGCTGAATCACCAGGTTTTCTAAAGGCGTGACATATTTTTCGTACATCTTACTGTCGCCCAAGGCAGATATACGATCTTCAAGAAGCCACTGGCAGAATGCGGGCACATCTCTTGCCGGTAGCGCTTTGCGCAATACCCTCTGATCATACTCGTCTCGTGCGTGACGACGCAATATCTCCGCGCATGCGTGAAAGGCGGTCTCCATGGCATCCCCTAAACATGTCCAGCGCTGCTGCCGATCGGTGGCGGGGCATAAGGCTCTGGGAATTCTATCGGCGGAGCGTTGTCGTCATCTTGTTTACATCTGCCCTCTTCGATCAGCTGCCGACATCTACGAACTGCTTCCATGCAGACCTCTTCATGATGCTTACGATGTCTCTCGTCGCCTCCACGGAAGCACTCGTCCATGATCTGTCTACGCGCGTCACAGCATCTCTGCAAGAGAAGCGCCTTAATGGCCATCTCCGTACAGTAGTCCTTGTTCTTTTTACACCCTGGCGTTGAACAATATTTGCCTTGTAGCTTAACCAAATCATCATATCGTTTCTGAGTGCAATCCCCTGGAATCTCGAGATCCTCAGATGAGGGATCGTACGGTTGAAGTGGAATCGGCGCTGGCCACCGCCTCGGAGTTGGCGTCGGCTGGGGAGAAGGCTTCGGAGATGGTTGACCGTCCCGCCCTGGATGCCGTCGAGGCTCGTGCTCATCCCTGGGTCGGGGCCTCTGGGTAGGTGGTGCATCCGGCGCAGGTGTCGGACGAGCTGGTCGAGCCGGTCTAGCGGGATACGGAATTGTTGGAGTTGTATTCCTCCTGAACCACTCCGGATCGAACCCTGTTACCTCTGTAGCGACACATATTCCGAACATCGCTGCAAGGGCCAATGCCGCCTGTCGCGGTTTCATCGTTGCCTGCAGGGCCGTGAACGCGATGTGTGCTGACTTGAGTACATTATCAGGTGTGGCGGCACACAGTCCCTCAGGATCAACGTAGTAAACGGGACTCCCTCTAGTGTATTGGTACAAACTCGGCCCGTCGTGATACCCAATCGGGTCTCGTCTCGTCCACCTTCCCCTACTAGCGTCGTAGTGACGGTGGCGCATGTGGACGAACGTCATGTCGCCGTTGGTATCGGCCAGCCAGCGGTCGTGAATGGCACCCGAGTACCCGCGATCGATCACGGTCACGTTTGTTCCCGAAGCGTTCGTGTAGCCGAGCACACCGCGTCCGGCAGAACCGATGTAACCCAACAGCAAGAGGATGTCATCGCTGTCTACCGCGTTGTCATAATTGAGATCGTACTTCGCGTCATAGGGCCCTCCAATCTTGCTCGACATCAGCGAGAAGTCACCAAAGCTGACCTGCCCGTCGGCTCCTGCGGCACCAAAGTCATCGGCGACATCGCCCCTGGGCAGTGTGGTCGGCAGACCGTACGGGTCGTACCGCACATCCAGCACGTGCACACTGGTGCCCAACGCATTGGGTTGCCAAAGCGAGACCACATCGCCCCGCCAGTTGTGGATGAAGTACACGCGCTGCTCCAGCGTGCCATCGCGCGTAGGAGTCGCATCACGCTCGCGCAGGATCGCTGCGTCGATGTACGAGCCGTTTCCGTTGATCCCTGCAGCGTGATACACAAACAGCTCCGTGGGATCATCTTCCGTGACGTAGCTCGATGTGTCGTACTCGGCCGTGTACGTCGCGATGATCCGCCACCGGTCATCATACAGATGACGCTCCCAGGGGTCATCGTTGTCGAGGTCGCCGCTTGCGTCCTCATCGTGCCGCTCGCCGATCTTGTAGCCCATACCGTTGTAGACGTACTCGGCGATCACATTATCCGATTCCGCGTCCGAAACGCTCCGCAAGCGGCCCCAGACGTCATAGACATACGTGTACACCTCGCCGCTGTCGGTCAGGTTGCCCACAGGGTCGTAGACCGGAGTCGCCGCTGGCGTTCCCGTGTACGCCGTTGCTTCGTTGGCCCGATTGAACGTGCCCGTTGAGTTGGTCTCAAACGTCGAGTCGTTGTCCAGATCGATCTTGTGGGTCAGCCAGTTGCCCGTCTGGCTGAGCGCAAACGTCTCGTCCGAGACCGTCGTGTTCAGGCTGCCGGCTCCACTGGTCGCCAGCTCGTCGCCACCCGTCCACGTGCCCTTGGGCGCGGCCGTGATCCGGTCGAAGCCGTCGTTGGTGTAGTCGTACGTCCACGACGTGTGGATCGCGTCACGCACGTTCTCAATGGACGCGCCACGCCTGAACTCCACCGTCACGTCGTAGAATTCGCGTTCGGTGCTCGTCCCGCTGATGGTGCGCGACCAGACATCGTTATACACGCGGCTGAAGCGGTCGAGCCGCGTGAGGTCCGATGGGTCGCCGCCGTCGGGGTCGTATCGGTAGCAGGACAGATCCACCTCATCCAGCACGGTGCCGACCACCGAGGCCATGCCGTTGTACTCATAGCTGGTCACGGTCAGTCCCTCGTAGCTGACCGATGCCACGCGTCCGAGCAGGTCGTCGCGGCTAGAGGCCGAGCCGTACGAGTACTCGATCTCCAGCTCGTTGGTGTCGTGGACGTTGTGGCCCACCCGGCGGCGGTGCCTGAACGAGCTCGCAAACGCTCCGTCGGCCTGGGCGAGACCGTACTCGAACTCCACCGTCTTGTGGTTGCCCATCGCGGTCCACGCCGAGTCGAAGTCCTGATGCAGGTTCTCGAGCTCGTTGAGCGTGGTGTACGTCATCCGCACCTCATCGAGCACGGTCGATGAGCTGTTGAGCTGCTGAACAGACTCGGTCAGGCCCCGCTCGTTGTACGTCCACTTGATCTTGTCGACCGAGGCGTCGAAGCCGCTGGAGCCGCCCAACGTGGCGTCCTTCTCGGTGGGACGACCGAGCTCGTCGTAGGTCGTCACGATCTCGGATTCGGTCTGATCCTCGCGGAAGATCTCCTGGCCCTGCGCGTTGTAAGCGTAGGTCACGGTATCGGTAGCACCTGTTGAGTCCGGGTACGTCACCTCGGCCAGCAGGCGGTTGGACTGGATTCGGGAGGTCCCGGATGTCGTCCCCTTGGTCACGCCGTAGTCGTACTCGGTGACCTGGTCGTTGACATCTGCTCCCGTGAAAGTCGAAGGCGGCTCACCGTTTGTGTCGTCACCCTGCATGTCGATCCACAGGTGCGTCAGCAGGCCGTCCTCGTACTTGGTGCGTACGTAGCGGTCCGTGTCACGGCCTTCAGTAGTGAGCGTCGGTGATGCGGTCTTGTTCTCGATCTGAAGGACAACGCGACTGGCGTGGTCGAATGTCATCGCGGTCTTGCGGTTGAGTGTGTCGGCGGTCTCCGTTACCCGGCCGTCATCGCCGTACGTCGTTGACATCACGAGCGGTCCGTCGTCTTCTCGGGTTGGAACAGCCGAGTGATCCCAGCTTGAGTCCTTGCGCGTCACGGTAGCATCAGGCAAGCCGTGGGCCACCGAGTGCTGCGGGCGGTCCAGCGCGTCGTAGAACGTCGCACTGACGCTCAGCCTGCCATGGTCTTCATAGTCAGTGGGATCAACAGAGATCGCCGTCGAAGCGGCGATCGTTACACGCTGGCCCAGCACGCCGTAGACCGTGTCGGCAAGGTCGTGGTGCCGCTCCATGCTCACGCTCATAATTATGAGCCCATCCAGCGGGTCGTAAATGGTCTCAGACTGGGATGCGATGACGTCCTGATCCGACACGATCGTCACTGCGTCGTCGTAGTCCGTGTCGTTGTCCCCAATCAGCACCGCACGGAACACGCCGCGGCCCAGCCGGTCGTACAGAGTCTTGGAGATCGAGGCCCCGAGGCTCTTGGCGACCAAGCCGCGCTGGTCGTACCAGGTCTTGCTAATCAGATGCGTCGAGTTGCCGTCCTTCGCGCCCGCCGCCGTCAGAATAAACCGCTTGCTCTGGTACGGTCTCGCCAGCTCGTCGTAGCTCATCTCCGAGAGGCTGAGACGACCGGTGCCCGACAGGGTTGGCGGCTCGGCACTCGAATTGAGCGTCGAGGTCGAGTCCCAGGTCGAACTCTCCAGCACGTTACCGATATTGTTGTAAACGGAGTAGCTGTATGGAGCCTCCGGGGGCATGGCCACGGTCACCCGGCCCCGCACATCGTGGTAAAACTCAGTCACACGGTCGTCCGCCGACGTGTTCTCATCGACGATCAGCGTCTGCTCGGTCACGTAGCTGTTGCCACCGTCGTTCCCATCGTCGTACTCGATCTCGCGGACCGTGGTCATGTTGGCGCCCGATGTGCCGATCTTCGAGGCCTCCACTCTGCCAAGCGTGTCGTACACGCTCTCGCTGATAGTCCCCGTCGGGTCTGTGACCTTGGTCACCCGGCTCATATCGTCGTAGTCGTACGTCGTCTCGTCGTAATTAGTCCCGCTCGAACCCGTGCCCGAAGCCGGGATGTCGTGGTAGAGCCGGGATGACTCGGGCCGTGTGCCCAGGTCGTCGTACTGCGTGGTAGAGAGAGATGCCGCTGAGCCCTGATCGATCGCAGCAAGGATGTCCGTGTTGTCCCCCACTGCCGCCGTCTCAGTCGGATCGATCCAGTACCCGCCTGGGGCGATGGTCGGGCTATTTGTGATCGTCGCAGCACCAAGATCCAGCGTGCCCTGCTCCTCAACGCTGCCGGCGAGATTCATCACCGTGAAACTCGCAGGACCGTAGTAGGTCGCGCCGTCCACCTTCGGGATCGAGATCACGTACAGCCGGTTGTCGTACAGCTTGCCGTACACGGCCTTGACCGTGCGTTCCTCGTCCGAACCCGCGTTCAGGTCCGCCTCGATCGTGCGGCCCTGGTCGTCGTACCGATACTCGGTCACGTTGTGAGACTTCAGGCCCCCGGTGGACGAGACGCCAAACTCGCTGACGTCTGCCGACAACGCTGAGCCCAGGTCGGTAAGCCCGCTCCCACCGGGCGCGGTCCAGCTCGTATCGGCATCCGTGACCGTGTATCTGGGCATGCCCGTCACGACGTCGTACGCCGTGTAATCGAGGATCCCGATCTCGTCCTCGCTAAACACCAGCCTGCCGTCCTTCTTGAAGTACGACACAGATTCGTTGCTTGAGTTCGAACCGTTCTTGCTCGTCGCGATGGCAGGGAGCTCCACCTCAATGGACTTCTCGCGGAAGTAGTCGCTCGAAGTCACGGTGCTCCCCCACCACGTCCGCACAACGCTCGTCTTGTGTGAGCCAGTCTGCGCCGAGATATCAGACCGCGTGGTCTTACCCTCGTCGTGGTAGGACCACATTGCGCTGACAAACGTGTTGTTCACCCGCACCATCGGGTAGTCCGTCGAGAAAGGCTCCCAGACTCGCGCGCCGTACTCTCGGCTCGATAGAAGGTTCTCCGTGGTGGAGCCGTCGTGCGTCTTCCAACGCCGTGCGATCAACAAGGGTCCCTCGTCCACGACGTCTTCGAACTCGTGCACCAGAACAAGCCCCTTGCTCGTCGATGTCACCGACGTGAGCGGGTTCTTTGAGACCGTCACTTCGTGGTCGTAGCCGGTGTTCGCGGCCGGGGTGTGCGTCTCCACGATGTGGCCGTGCACATCGTCGCGCTCGTACCGCGTGACCCAGGACTCGGTGAACGAAGTGTCGGGATCGATGTCGGTGACGACCACCATGAGTTCCCGGTACCGGTCGTCCATGTAGGTCGTTACGTAGGTCGCGTCAGGCCGGCGCACAATGGTCCTGGTGAACCAGTCCAACGGATCGTAAGATGCGCTACTCGCATCATCGAAGTGGGAGTTGGCTTCGTACTCGAACTCGATCACACCGTCGATAGCGCCGCCGCAACCGCACTCCCCGTCCTGGAACATGCTGTGCACACGAGGGTCGGACTGGTCCACCGACTGGCCCGGGATGTTGCCCTTGTACACGAGAAACTGCTCGGCGTACGGCTTCAAGGTCGCGTCAGCATCGGAGTTGACATTGGTGCCGCGTCGGCGCACGCCCTCGGGCCCCACCACCATCTTCAGCATGTGCGGGAAGGTGGTTGAGTCGTAGTAGCGATAGTGCTTGCTGGTCTCGTGGTCGTAAGACGAGCTGAGGCTCGTGGGCATGGTGACCGTCACACTCTTGAGGTCGCCGGCTTGGCCCATCGGCTCGGAAGCTGTGGAAGTAGTGGCCGCCGTGTAGTAGGCGTAGTTGACTCGGGCTACCTCGGACGCCCCAGTCGGGAACCCCTCCCACGTGCCGCCGGTCTTCTTCTCCACCTTGACCTGAGTCAGACGATCAAGCACAGTGCCGTAGGTCCCAGCCCCTGTGTAGGTGTAGGTGTAGCGGCGATCACCAGGATCGACCGCGAACTTGACCGCCAGATGGCCAAGCTCCTCAAAGTCGGTCTCGTAGCCGGCCTCTGCCGCTGTGGCGGCGTTGGTCGGGTGACCGATCCAGGCGGTGTTGCCGCCCGCGTCCACGATCTTCCAGAGCCGCCCGCCAAGCCCGAGATCCGTCGCATCAGCATCGGTGGGGTGAAAGAAGTAGACCTGGGTGCCCTCATCGTCAATGTACTTAACCACAGGCAACGTGCCGTCATCCTCGTCTGCATCAGCGCCATGCTCAACGAGCAGCAGGCCCTGCGCGCCCTCGGTCGGCTGGTACACGGCCCACTTGTCCGTGAAGAAGCTGTCGCCGCGCCCTGCGAACTCTCCCGGCTGGCGCAGGTAGAACTCCATGCCACCCGTGGAGCCGTACCGCACACTCGCCTGCATGGGAAAGGACTCGCCCATGAGGTCGTTAGAGGGCACCCACTCGTCATGAAACGCGACCGACGCCTCCATGCCCTGGACCCAGTTCCAGCCCTGTTCCGTTTCGGTTGCCACGAGATAATCGTCGTTCTCGTCGGCCGAATTCATTCCCAGAGAGCGACCGATGATCCACGAGAACCCCGGCGAAGGCAGCGCGAGATCGACCTCGCTGTGCACGACCACACCGCGACCCTGATCAACCGGTCCCATCCTCGAAGGCCCCATGCCACCGCCTCGGTTGTCACCCAGACCGTTTGGATCCCAGGGCAAGAAGCCGGGGTCTGGGTAGCGGTCGCGGTCATT
>CAYGSG010000003.1:0-74374 GCA_964352615.1 uncultured Phycisphaeraceae bacterium | reverse complement strand
GCACATCGGGGTTGAACTCGTCGGCGACCGTCGCCGGCGGGTCGTAGTCGATCGGGTACTCGGGACGGGGTGTGTACATGGACCTGAGCCAGTCGACCGCGTCCTTGAGCCGTGGGTCTTCCGGCCCGCTCATCGGGGGCCGCCAAGCGCCCGCAGACCGGGGCATCGGCGGGTGGGGCCGTGTGGATCGCTCAGCAGGCAACGCCATCTGGATGAGAGCGCTGGATTCGGGCTCTTCGTAATTCAGCAGCGGCGTGCCGTCGGCCAGCTTGAACCGATCGAGGATCAGAAAGTTTGTGTAGACCGTGGCGTCGGCACCCTTGGCTCGTGTTCGCAGCCAGAGCCGGCCCGCCTCGGCCCCGCCGTGGCACGCGCTGGTGGCGCACGACCGCATCAGCCAGCTTGCGTGGACGTCCTCTCGGAAGCGTTCGAGCGATCGCGGGTGACCCTGCACCTCCACCTCGCTGTAGAGATCGCGGGCCTTGATGCGGAACAACAGATCAAGCACACGCCTGGCGGGCCAGCGGCGAAGCGCCTCGATGCCCTCGGGCGTTTGCGGCATGAGTTGGTGGTCGCCTTGCCGTTCAAGCAGCCGATCGATCAAGCCGTCTTGCAGTTCCATCCTCGGCGGGTTGGCGAGGTCGATCTCGTACACCTTGATGAGGTTGATCTCCTCGGGCGTGAGCACGGGGAAGTCGTCTCGGTTGATCGGGGTACCCCTGGGTTTGCCCTTGCCGCTGCCAGCCTGCAACGCGAACTCCGCCGTCACAAGCGTCATCAGTTGTGTGGCCTCGGGGTGTCCCGGGTCGATGGCGAGGATGTGCTCCAGTTCGAGCGTTGCCAGACCCAATTCGCCGTGCTTGCGCAGCAACCGGGCTAGCACGAGGAGTTGGTCCGCGTCGTCATCAGCAATGTTTCGGCGAAGGTCGGCGTACCGCTCTCGCACGGAGGGCAGGGCGATGACTCGAATGACCTCGCTTGCGGCGAGGGTTTGCTTGATCTCGCCGATCTTGATGACCACGCCCGCGCTGTCTTGGCTGACCAGTTCGCCCTCGTAGCGCGTGCCGTCGCGGAGTTCGACCAGCACCTCGTCCTGCGCCGATGCGGGCGAACCGGCGCACCACGCCGAGCTGGCGACCGCGCACCAAAGCACCCACCGGGCGAGGCCCGATCGTGTTGTCTGGTGTTGAAGGCGTTGGGTGTGATGGGGATGCACGGTCAAGCCTTGGTCTGGAGCGCGAAAGTTCGTGCGCAGGGGCGAGGCCGTGCCTGGTTCAATGCCCGGGAGAGGACTCGAACCTCCACCCTCTTGCGAGGACCACCACCTCAAGGTGGCGCGTCTGCCAATTCCGCCACCCGGGCCGGGTCCGCTTGCTCAAGTCAGCGGGCGGAAAGTGTAGCCGGGCCTAGGGCCATGACCACCGCCGCCGCTTCAAGATCGGCCTTAGCCCGAGCCGGCCTTCTCAAGCTCCGGGGCCTCGAGAATAATCTGCTCTTCATTCTGCACAGCGGCCTCTGCCTCTTGTTGGTTCTTCTCGGCTTGCTCAGGGGCCGCCGGCTGGTACTCAGGCCCGCCCAACAAGCCAAACTGGAACGCAAACAGCACGGCTGCGACAGCCAATAGGCCCACTCCAACCACGAGTTTGACCGTCTTGGCGTGGTCTTTGGGAGCGCCGCCGCCGCCGCTCTTTTTGGGCGAACCGCCGGGAAGGTCGTTCATGCCGTCTATCAAGCTCTTGGCCAAAGCAGAACTCCTCGTGAGCACGCTGCTGAACCGCAGCGAGCCGCTTCAAATTGCGTGGTCAGGGCTTTCAGCCGCACGACCTACAGAATGTTCGGTCAACGCAAGAACGCAAGAGTATAGGGAACGAAAGGCCTTCAGTTTTGATTTTAGCCTCTGATGAGAGTTATCAGCCCACGTCCCGCTCTTGGAACAACGCCACCCCGATCGCCAGAAAGGCCGCGATCTGAAGCAAGGCGTACCCCGCCAGCCGAGCCATGTGCCCGAGCGGGATCGGGCTGTTCTGGCTTACCGCATCCGAGAGCCAATAGTGCTGCATGTTCGGGATCAGCGCGTGAACCGAGGCCGCCAGCGGGTTGATCTTGGTTAGGCTAGCGAACAGGTAGTCGTTCGCTTGCGGGGGTCTTGTAACCCTTCCAGTTTCCGAACGAACAAGTGTCAGCGATTCGGTTTCATCCACCGAAACGGTCACCGGCGGCGGCGAGCCCGTGGTCGCCAGCATGAAGCCGTTGGGGCTCGTGCCGTAGTAGATAGGCGTGCCCGGCTCCATCGGCTGAAGAATGGGCGACCCCAACGAGACGATGTACCCGGCATTGGGCGTGTTGAAGGCGGCATCCGCAGGGCGCAGGGGCACCGCGCTCTGCGCGCGCGCCACCGGCTTGTTGTCGTACGCCACTCTTCCCAGCGCGTAGTTCGAGAGCAGCCCGCCCACAAAGACCCCGCTGCACACCACGATCGTCATCACCTGTCCGAGCCGGGTCGAGGCCGCCGTTGCAACGGCGCTGAGCACCAGAATGCCCATCAGGGTGGCTACGCAGGCGAGCGTGACCTGCGGCAGCAGGGTGGGGAAAAACATCCGCTTGCCCGAGACCCGGCCGAGCGGATTACTCGGGTCGTAGTCTCGTTCCGGCGGGGCGTCGTACTGGTCGAGGTACTGCGCGGTGGTGATCCATTCACGGTTGCGCTCCCATTGGACCTGGTACACCGGCTGGGGCTGCCAGCCCGGCCCAACGAACACGAGCCCCGCGTAGGCCACCGTCAGCGTCGCGGCCAGCGTCAGAGCAAGCGTCTGCGGGAACGACCAGCCGTAGAAAAAATTGGACCACGCGCTGAACAGCAGCGTGCCTCCGACGGCGATCGTCGAAAAAACGATGACCGGCATGTCGAATTCATCGGCCGCGGTGGACATCACGCCGTGCCGCAGTCCGATCATCAGGCTCAGCGACATCACCCAGACGGCGATAACAATCGCTCCGGCCACGCCTAAGTACTTGCCCAATATGACGATAGGACGGCTGATGGGCTTGCTGACCACGGTCAGCACGGTCTTGTCCTCGATCTCCCGGCTCAGCACCGCTGTCGCGGTAAAGGCCGCCAAGAGCATCCCGAAGACGAAGACCCCGGCGAGCCCAATGTCGAGCAACAGCTTGTTGTCTTTGACCACCTCGGAGCTGGTGGTGTACTCCATGCTGAACGCCGTAGACCAGGTGTTGAACACCTGCATGGCCCCTGCGAGCAGCAGCATGGCCGGGTAAATCGGCTGGCGGACGCTCTCGACAAAGGCGATCCGTGCGATGGCAAAGAGTGGGGTGACCATGGTGGAGGTACGGATGGTACCCCGCTGAGGTGTTCGGTCTCCTGAAAACAAACTCGCCGAATCTGCCGAACCCCGCCCCGAAGCTTGGCGTAGCACGCCGGGGTCGCCCGAGGCGTTTTGGCCGAGTGGAACCTCGCGGGTGGACAGCCGCCGCTTGGCTTCTGACAATGCACGGCTCCAGTCGGGCTGCTCCAATGGGGCCAGCTCGCCTCAGCGGGTACGGGGGCAATGGGACCGGTCTGGTCAACGCGGGCGCTATCTGGCGCGAAGCAACGGAGTCGTGCGGCACATGAGCCAGGATCTTCAGACGTTTCGTCGAGCCGTAGCAGTCGCGGGCCTTGGCCTTGTGCTGCAAGCCGCCATGGCGCTGGCTCTGCTCCTCTACGGCGTGTTCGGCAACGACCACGCTTCATGGACCGCTGCGGGCTACGGCGCGTTCGGCCTGCTCGCGTGGGCGATGACGCTGGTGGTCTATGACCAGCATCGCCGCGAGCGGATGGCGGTTCTGGAAGATGAGGCGCTCGAGTCGGATGTGGCCCACGGGGCTTCCGTCTTTGAGGCCGGCGCCGCGAGCACGCAGGCAGCCTCCCGCAGGCTTGCGGGGGTTTACAAGTGGTTCGTGCCCGCGGTCAGCCTCGTGCTGGGCCTTGGGATGATCGCGTTCGGTATCTGGCGCTTCCAGAGCGGCAAGCTGCTCGCCGAGCCCGGTGTCATCGCCCCCGCCGAGCTTCGCGGCTGGGCGCTGGCGGTCGGGCTGTTCTGCGCCTTTGCGGGCTTTGTGTTCGCTCGATACGTCGCGGGCATGGCGGTTCGCAGCTCGTGGAGCAACCTCCGCGCGGGCTCCTCGTTCGCGATCGGCACAGCCCTGTTCGGCCTGGCGAGCGCCATCGGCCATTTCGCCGACGTCGCAGGCACCGATAGCGTCCGCAGGCTGCTGCCGGTGATTCTGGCGATCGCGCTGGTCGTGCTCGGCGCTGAGATCGTGCTGAGCTTTATTGCCGAGTTGTACCGCCCGCGTCGCAAGGGCGAACTCCCCCGGCCCGCGGTCGACAGCCGTCTGCTCGGGTTCTTCGCAGCCCCCGACCAGGCCGCGCGCTCGGTGGGCGAGCTGCTGGACTACCAGATCGGCTACTCGGTGCAGGGCTCGTGGTTCTACCGCCTCGTGTCCCGATGGTGGGCGGGTTTGTTGCTTGTGGTCGTGGCGATCGTGTGGGGCTTGAGCGCGCTGGCGGTGCTTCAGCCGCACGAGCGAGGCATGGTGCTGCGCTTCGGCGAGATCGTCCGCGCCGATGTCGGCCCGGGCTTGCACCTCAAGATGCCCTGGCCCATCGACCGCGTGGTCGTGCCCGCTTCGATCGAGCACGACCGCGAGACCAACACCACGCGAATCGAACGCACCGCGACCGGCGTGCGCACCGCGCAGCTCGGCACACCCGGTCCGGATGCGGGCGACAAGCCAATCCTTTGGACCTCGGCCCACTCTCGCAACGAGATTTTCAACATCGCCCAGCCCTCGCAGAACGACGACGGCGTCGCCGACGGCAGCCTCACCCTCATCGCGGTCGAAGTCCCGATGCAGTACGTCGTCGAGGACCCGCTGCTGTACGAGCAGCTCGGCCCTGTCGGCGTGCGCGATGATCTGATCCAGGCCGTGGGCCGGCGCGCCGTTACGCGGTTCCTCTCGCATCTGTCGATCGACGAGATTCTTGGCTCGGGCCGAGCCGAGCTGGCCAAGGCCATCGAAGCCGAGCTTCGCGCCGCCATGGCCTCGCTCAACCCCGGACCCGACGGCACGCCGCGCGGCTCGGGTGTGCGCATTTTGTCGGTCTCGGTCGCCGGCGTGCACCCGCCCGCGCAGGTCGCGCCCAAGTTCGAGCAGGTGGTCATCGCGCAGACCAACCGCGAATCGATGATCGAAGACGCCAGGCGTGACGAGGTCGGCTCGCTCGCAAGCGTCGTTGGCAACGTGACCAGCGCCCGCGCGATCGTGGCGCTGATCGATGAACTCGAAGCGATGCGGGGCCAGGGCGCCGACCAGGCCGCGATCACGGCTCAAGAACTCGCCATCACCGACGCGATCGGCAAAGCCTCCGGCTCAGCCGCCGAGCTGCTCGCCCAGGCCCGCGCCGACCGCTGGGCCAAGCACATGCAGGACCGGGCCGCGCTGGTGAACTACCAGGGCCAGATCGTGGCGTTCAGAGCCTCGCCCACCTACTTCGTGGCGACGCACTACTTCGATGCGCTCGCCGCCGTCTTCGACCGGTCGCGCACGTTCGTCGTGCCCGATGCGTCCACGGCCCAGCGCCTCATCACCGAATTCGACCTGACCGAGAGCGGCTCGGCAACCGAGATATTCAACCCGGGCAGCCTC
Source organism: uncultured Phycisphaeraceae bacterium (assembly GCA_964352615.1). Classification (GTDB taxonomy): domain Bacteria; phylum Planctomycetota; class Phycisphaerae; order Phycisphaerales; family UBA1924; genus OFTM382. The sequence goes on along the minus strand of CAYGSG010000003.1, from coordinate 68,665 downwards.
GACGAATAGCCGGCCGTTAGCAAACCACCGTTCAGACCAGCGTCCCGGCCCATGGGACTGACAAGCGACCAACAAGCCGACCGATGGGCCCGCAACGAGCTGGGACCAGACCCGTGCAGCAGGAGTACTAAAGCGTGCAGCGACTGATTATCTTTGTCCTCGCGATCTTGTTCGTGCTGATGCTGTTGGCGGTCACGCTGACGTATTCGGTCCGCTTCACCGAAGCCGCCGTGCTCACCACGTTTGGGAAGGCAAGCGAAGAGTCCACCATCAAGGAGCCCGGGCTCCGCTTCAAGCTGCCCTACCCGATCCAGTCGGTGACCACCTACGACACGCGGGCGCGGCTGCTTGAAACAAGACTCGAAGCCCAGCAGACCGCCGACGACAAGCAGATCATCGTCGAGTCATTCTTGGTCTGGCGGGTTTCGGAGCCCCTGGAGTTCTTCAAGCGGTTTTCGAACGCGGGCCGCCGCGCCGACGACCACTACGACCGCGCCAGCTCGCTGCTTACCACACTGCTGCGCGGCGCGATGGCCGAGACCGGCCGCTTCGAGCTGAGCGGGCTGTTCACGCCCGAAGTGGGCGCGTCGAAGATTCCCGAGCTTGAAGCCGCGATGATGGAAGCCCTCAAGCGGTCGGGCGAGCAGGGCCAGTCGCTTTCGGACTACGGCATTGAAGCGGTGCAGGTTGGCATCAGCCGAATTCTGCTGGGCGAAGAGACGACCGGCGCGATCAACGACCAGATGGCCGCCACCCGCGACCGTCTGGCCAAGGAGCTCGAAGACGAGGGCGCCGCCGCAGCCGTGGCGATCCGTACCAAGGCCTCGTCGGATGCGCAGCGCATCCTCGCGTTTGCTCGCCTTCGCGCTGAGGAGATTCGGCAGACCGGCGTGATCGAAGCCTCCAAGTTCACCTCGCAGATGGACGAGCTTCCTGAACTTGCCACGTTCCTCGCTGGTATCGACTTCATGAAGCAGACCTACGGCCAGCGGATCACGCTCATCCTGACCGCCGATTCGCCCGGGCTGAGCCTGCTGAACATCGACAAGTTCCAGGCGGCTGAAAACGGCACGATTCCCGACTTCGGGCTCGGTGCTGTTCCGCTGCTCGCCGAGGCCGGCGCGGCCCAGGGGGGTGAGCGGTGAGCGATGACCAGGATCTACCGGGCATCCCGCCTGAAGATAATCTGCCCGAGCAGGGCGAACTCATCAAGACGCGAAGCGCCGGCCGGCCCGCCCGCCGCAGTCTCGCCTCCAAGGCCAGGCCCGACGACTCGCTCGAGCAGGCCAACCGCTCGCTCGCCGAGGCGCTCAAGGTCACGTTCCGCCTGATACAGGTAGCGATGGTCGTGCTCGCGGTGCTCTATGTACTGAGCGGTTTCCAGTCCATCGGGACCGACGAGCGCGGCGTGCGTGTGGTCTTCGGCAAGGCGACCGACCGCGACCTCTCGCCCGGGTTCCAGTTCAGTTGGCCTTACCCCATCGGCGAGATGGTCAAGGTCAACACCGGCACGCAGCGCGAGAAGATCTACCGCGATTTCTGGCCGTTTGTGGCGCCGGGCCGCGAGGAGCAGGTCACGGTCGACCAGCTGCGCCGGAGCCGAACGCTCGTTCCGGGCGATGATGGCTCGCTCATCACGGCCGACGGCAACATCGTTCATGCACGCTGGGTCGTTGACTACTCTCGGGCCGATGCCTTCGCGTTCGCTTCGAGCATCCATCCGGCTGATGCCGAGCGCATGGTGATGACCGCTGCCAAGCGCGGCGCGGTGCGGGCCGTCGCCGAGGTCACGATCGATGAGATCCTCAAGCAGTCGTCGTCGCAGGAGGCATCGGTCGCTCGGCGTGCACAGGCCATCGCGCAGGCCACGCTCGACGAGATCGGCTCTGGAATAAGCATCGAGACGCTCTCGCTTGATGACAAGATGCCGCCGGTGTTTGTGAAGGCGCAGTTCGCGGGCGTGCAGACAGCGGCGTCCAACGCGAGCAAGGCTGTGGAAGACGCCCGGCGCGATGCCAACGAGGCGCTCAACCGCGTCGCGGGCCAGGCCTCACCGATGCTCGGGCAGTTGATCGACCGGTACGAGCGGGAGCTCGAGACCGAGCAGAACGACGCCGCCGATGCCACGCTCGATGCGATCTTCGTCGTGATGGAGGGGGGCGGCGAGCGTCCGATCGCGGGTATTGTCGCCGAGGAACTGAGCTTCGCCCGCCAGCAGCGGTCGGAGATCGTCAGCCGGGCTCGCGGCGATGCGCAGATTTACGCCGCCAAGCTGGCGCAGTTTAAAAGCAACCCGATCGTGATGGTCAAGCAGGACTGGAAGGAAGCGCTCCAGGCGTTCATGTCGATGCCCAACGTGCGCACGTTTACCGCGCCATCGACGGGCGAGATCCGCGTCATGATCAACTCCGATCCCGAGGTTGAGAAGGAAATGCTCAAGGTGCTCCGCCGTCAGCGCGCCGAACAGGCCCTGCTGCAGCGCGAAGAGGACCGCAGGGACATGCGCCGCCGATCCAACACGGGCCTCAACCTCGAAACGAACTAGGACGGAGGCTCGCCGTGGCATCTGAACCCGCCAAACCCACTGCCCAAGCCGCCCAAGGGGCAGCTCCCGCCAAGAAGGACTCGGCGCCGGTGGTCGAGGTGCGCGGCCTGAGCCGAATCTTCAAGGACTTCTGGCTCCGCGACCGCGCACGCGCCGTCGATACGCTCGACTTCGTTATCTATCCCGGTGAAATCTTCGGCCTGCTCGGGCCCAACGGCTCGGGCAAGAGCACCACCATCAAGGTGCTGCTGGGCCTCCTCCGCCCGACGCGCGGCCGAGTCTCGGTGTTCGGAAAGCCGCCAACTGATGTCGGCGTCAAGGCCCGAATCGGGTACCTGCCCGAGGAGAGCTACCTCTACCCGTTCCTCAACGCCCGCGAGACGCTCGACTACTACGGCAAACTCTTCAAGCTTGACCGCAACACCCGCAAGCAGCGCATCGATGAGCTGCTCGAGATGGTCGGACTCGTCCACGCCCAGTACCGCCCCGTGCGTGAGTACTCCAAGGGCATGCAGCGGCGCATCGGTCTCGCCCAAGCCCTCATCAACGACCCGGACCTGCTCATCCTCGATGAGCCCACCACCGGCCTCGACCCGATCGGAACTCGGCAGGTCAAGGACCTGATCGTGTCGCTCGGCAATCGCGGCAAAACCGTCCTGCTCTCAAGCCACCTGCTCGCCGATGTCGAAGACTGCGTCGACCGCATGGCCATTCTCTACGGCGGGCGCAAGCGCGAGGAGGGCACCTGCGACGACCTGCTCACCAGCCCCAACCGCACGCGCGTCACGTTCGATGAACTCGACGAAGAGACCCTCGCCGAGATCGACGAACTGGTCCGCAGACGCACCGGCGGCGAAGGCTCCATCCATTCTGTCGACCGCCCCAGGCAGACCCTCGAACAGAAATTCCTCGAAATCGTCGAGCGCGCACGGGCCGAGCGGGTCTCCACCAGCGGCGCGACGCACGCGGGCCAGACCGCAGCGTTCCTGGCGACCGCACCCGTCGAGGAACAGGCCGAGGCTTTGCTCGACCGCCTGACCGATGACGGCTCGGCATCGACTGAGGCCGTACCCGTTGCCCACGAACCCGAGTCAGCCCAAGCGCCCGAGTCCCACGACCCCGGCGTGCTCGATGACCTCGTGGATTCGGCAGAACAGCCCGCCCCTGACGTTGCCCCTGCTGCACCCAAGCCAGTTGATGTCGCTGAACCCGACGACGACGTGATCGGCTCGCTGCTCGACTCGGGCAACGACGATGGCGATGACTCCAAACCGGGGCCCGGCGCATGACACCCGGCGATCGTCTGGCCAGCCTGAACCGAGCCCAGCAGTCGCGAGCGTTCAAGTTGATCGCTTCGGCGGTCGTCGCGCTGCTGGTCATCGGGCTGATCGTCGCGTACACGGTCCGCGTCAACGCCCCGGTGAGCACAGACTCGCCATCCGGGCCGTCCGCCGCTGCCGAAGTGGAGCCAGCACCCAGCGTCGGGCCATCAGCCGTCACCCAGGCCGCGACCAGCCGCAGCGCCCGCGCGCTCGATGACGTGCTCGCAGCCCGCACCGATCCAACCGGGTTCGCGATCGTCGCGCTCTCGATTGGCGGCGTCGCGATCGGCGCGATCTGGCTGGGGGTCGGCCTGACATACCTTGGCATCCTGCTGATCTGCGGTCTCGTGCTCTACCCGCTGGTTCTCATGGACCGCACGCGTGCCATCGGGCTTTCGGGCCTGGGTTTGGCGGGGCTGGTCATGAGCTTTACCGTGCTCTTGCAGGGGCTGCGGGGGTTGTTCAGCGGGCCTGGCCCGGTGCTGGCGATCGCTAAGAACGTGCTGGCCGAAGCCGTGCGCATGAAGATATCGCTCGTGTTCATCGTCATGGTGATGCTGCTGCTGGCGGCGCTGCCGGGCGTGCTGAACGACGACCAGCCGCTGCGGTACCGCGTGCAGGCGTTCATGAGCTTCGGCACGGGTCTCTCGTTCTGGGTCATCGCGATCCTGACGATTCTGTTCAGCGCCGCCACGCTGACGATCGAGCAACGGGACAAGATCATCTGGCAGACCATGACCAAGCCGGTCTCGCCCTGGGCGTACGTGCTCGGCAAGTGGCTGGGTGTGGTCGGGCTCAACGCCGTGCTGCTCACGGTCTGCGCCGCCGGCATCTTCGGCTTTGTCGAGTACCTCCGCGGTCAGCCCGCGGTGGGCGAGTCGGTCGCCTACGTCGCCGACAGCACTTCGCTCGGCGTGGTCGCACCCGACCGGCTCGCGCTCGAGCAGCGGGTGCTCAGCGCCCGCGTCGCGGTCCTCCTCGAAGACCCGGTCGACATGAACTCGCCCAATTTTCAGGCGGATGTCGAGCGGTACATCGCCAACGAGCGGATGGCCACGCCCGACTTTGCCACCGACCCAGGCCAGCGCAAAGAGGTCGAGGAATCGCTCCACAAGTCTTACACGGACCAGTTCCGTGCCGTCGCGCCTCAACGCAATCGGCGGTACGAGTTCAAGGGCCTCGACCGGGCGCGCGAGCAGAACCTGCCGCTCATGTTCCGCCACCGTGTCAATGTCGGGTCCAACGCGCCCAACATCCGCGTGAACGTATCGTTCGCCTACGGCCCGATGATCCCGATTCCGGAAATCCTCGGCGCCGGCGTCTACCAGACCGTGCAGATCACGCCCTGCGTGATTCTCGGGGACGGCGCGGTGTTCCGAGTATCAGACAACGGCTACGACGAAGTGCGGGCAGCCGTGGAAGACGGGTTGCTCCAGGGCAACGTCTACGACACCCGAGACATCGTCGAAGAAGACGGCACGCTCTACCTCGAAGTCGTCAACGGCCGGCTCGCGATGAACCGCAACACCAACCAACTGCTCATCGTGGGCAGCGACGCCACCATCACCTTCCCGCCCGATGGCATGGAGATCAGCTACCAGGCGGGCGGGTACCGGCAAAACTTCATGCGCGGCATGGCCCTGCTCTGGGTCAAGCTCGCGTTCCTCTCCATGCTCACCATCACCGCTGCGACCTTCCTCAGCTTCCCGGTCGCGTGCACGGTCTCGTTCGGCTCGTTCCTCGCTGCCGAGGGCTCGGCGTACCTCCTCAACAGCGTCCAGTCATTCGGCTGGACGAGCGACGAGGGCACGCTCCAGGTCTTCCGGTTCATCGCTGGCATGATCACCATCGGCGTGGGCGAACTGTTCAGCGTGTACGACCGCCTGAACCCCATCGATTCGATCATCGGGGGCGAACTGATCTCGTGGAGCGATGCACTGGTCTCGCTCGTGTCGCTCGGAGCGGTCACCGCCTTGCTCTTTGTCGCCGCCTCAACAATCTTCCGCCGGCGCGAACTCGCGATGTACTCCGGCAAGTAGAACCCTTGGCTGGCCGTTTCTGCTGAAACCCACTTATGCGACACAACCGCCTGATCCAACTCGTCGCTGTGAGCATCGCGGGCCTGAGCCTCGTGGGCGCTGGGTTGATGGGCGCCGGGGTCTCTGATTCTGCTGGCCGAAACCAGTTGATGGTGACCGACCAACTCAGCGAAGGCGACCCGCCCGAGGTGGCACTCGGCATCGCGCTGGGTGCTTTCAAGGGCATCTTTGTCAACTACCTGTGGATCCGCGCCAACGAGCTTAAGGAAGCCGGCGAGTACCACGAGGCGATCGAGCTGAGCCGAGCGATCACCACGCTCCAGCCGCGATTCCCGCGCGTGTGGGTCTTCCACGCGTGGAACATGGCGTACAACATCTCGGTCGCCACCCAAACACCCGAAGAGCGCTGGGAGTGGGTCAACGCGGGCGTGAGGCTGCTGCGTGACGAGGCCATACCAGTCAACCCCAACGACATGCTCCTGCACAAGGAGCTGAGCTGGTTCTTCCTCCACAAAATCGGCGGCATCACCGACGACGCCAACCAGTACTACAAGCGCGCCCTCGCCGAGGAATGGACCACCGTGCTGGGCGAGCCGCCCGCCAGAACGGTCGAGACCCGCGACCGCGAGGGCGCCACCGCGGCCTACCTCGCGTGGATAAAGATCGTGGCCGAGGCCCCGGATTCGCTCGCGCAGATCGAAGAACCAACCGTGCCCGCGCTGCTCACCAAGCTGCGCGAGCAGGGCATCGACCCCGTGAGCATGAGGCTGCTCCGGCTTCATGCCCGCTACACGGCGGCTCTCGCCTCACCACGGCGCATCGAGTACACGAGCGACAACGAGCCCAAGGTCCAGGCGTTCATCGAGCTGCTCGCCGACCCCGAGATGACCAAGGCATGGCAGGCTTTCATCCCGCACGCCCGCAAGCGAATCCTGGTGGATGAGTACCACATGGAGCCATGGCGGATGGTCGCGTACACCGAAAAATTCGGCCCGCTCGACTGGCGGCACGCGGCGACACACTCGCTGTACTGGTCGGCCCGAGGCGTCGAGCAGGCCATGAGCCGGTGGACCGCGCGCAACCGCAAAGACTTCGACTTCGTCAACGCCGACCGCGTGGTCTACCAGTCGCTCCAAGAGCTCTATCGCTCGGGCGATGTCTATTACAGCATGCTCGATGACGTCGAGGGACGCGGCGGGTTCTACCTCAACTTCCCAAACACGCACTTCATCGAGTCCTACGGCCAGCTGCTTCAAGAACGCGACGACGTGCTCAACCCCGACAGCGCCGCGTGGGAGAACCTCACCCCCGAGGAGATGGCCAACCGCCAGAACCTGCTCGCGCTGTGGTGGACCGAGCACGGCAAGCGGCCCTACCGCGCCTTCGCCGCCGGCTACGAGAACTTCATGCGGGACGCCATCCGCACGCTCTACCGCAGGGGTGAGTACGCCCGTGCCAACCAGATGCTCGACCAGCTCATCGCCTGGCCGGGCCAGAACACCAACAACCCCGACCGCATGGTCGAGCTCGGCACCACCCTCGATGAGTTCGTCGTCAACGAGCTCAAGGACGACCGCGTTCTTTCGGGCTACGTCGCTCAGCAGGAAGTCTCGGGCTCGCTCTTTGGCGCGTTCATGAACGGGCTTGCTGCGGGCGACGGCGAGCTGTTCGACCGCGAATACCAGTACGCTGCCCGGGTTCATCTGTACTACATGCAGAAGCAGATTCAGCAGACCACGGCCAGCGGCGACACCGGCCGAACCGAGGTCATGCCACGCGACTTCCGCGAGATGGCTGGCAACTTGTTCGCGAACCTCGCGGGCACGCTGCCCGTCGAGATCGCTGAAACCATGTACGGCTCAGCCCCCCCCGAGCTCCGTGTCTGGGGCTACGACATCATCCTCGCTCGGTTCAAAGAGGTCGTGGATCGCAACGCCGAGGCCAATGGCACGCCGGTGTTTGATGTCATGTTCCCCATGCCCGTGGGCATCGAGCAGCACCGCCAGTACATCACCGATCTGCGCAGGCAGCGCATCGAAGATCGCCAAGAGACCGGCGTCCGCTAAACGGGGCTTTCGCCCGTCAGCAGTTCCGCAGCTTCGCGGTACCGACCCAGCGTGCCTTGCACGACGGCATCGGGCAGTTCCGGACCGGGCGCACGCTTGTCCCATTGGCCAGCATCCACCAGCGCCTGAAGGTGTTCACGCACAAACTGCTTGTCGTAGCTCGGCTGGGCCTGCCCGGGCTTCCAGCCACCCGCGGGCCAGTACCGCGAACTGTCGGGCGTGAGCGCCTCATCCACCAGCACCAACGCGGAGGCGTCGCCCACCCGGTCCAGCGGAAACCCGAATTCAAACTTGGTGTCCGCCAGCAGCAGGCCCCGCTCGTGCGCACGTTCGGCGGCTGCGGTGTAGATCGCGAGCGACTTCTGCCGCGCCGCGTGCATCACAGCTTCACCCACCGCTTCGCACGCCCGATCGAAGCTGATGTTCTCGTCGTGCGCGCCCTGCTCGGCTTTGGTCGCCGGGGTGAACACGGGTTCTGGCAGCCGATCGCCTCGCTGAAGGCCTTTGGGTAGCTCAACCCCGCAGATGCCGCCCGTCCGCTGGTAGTCCCCCCAGCCCGAGCCATCGAGGTAGCCCCGCACCACGCACTCGATGGGCAGCACGCGGCACGCACGGGCGATCGTCACCCGGCCTCGGAGGTCGTCGCGGGTCGTCGCCGAGCCCTCGAAGGCCACCTCGGGCAGTTCATCGGCGTCCGTACTCAGCAGGTGCGTCGGGCCTAGGCCCCGTCCCTCAAGCCACCGAAACCAGTACGCAGCGATGCCCGTGAGCAGCCGGCCCTTGCCCGCTATGGGCGTCGGAAGGACCACGTCGAACGCGCTGAGGCGGTCGGTCGCCACGATCGCTAATCGCTCGTTTGGCCCATTTTCCGAGCCCGGCAGCCGGTAGACGTCTCGCACTTTGCCCTGCATTCGGCCCGGGAGATTCAGATCGGTCGTGAACACGGCCGATGGCGAATCCCAACAGGTGCTTGATGCTGCGCTGGCCATGGCGACACGGTACCGCCCCTACCGACCCCTCGTCGTCGCGCCCGCTCTCCGCACGCGGCTCGGGCCGCGAGCGCCCAGCGGGGGCCCGATCATCTCGCCCTTCGCCTTGCCGCCAGCCCAAACCAAGAGACCATGCAAGGGCGAGCGGCTGGCCCTCCGCCGGGCCTTCGGTGGGTATGGTGGTACCTCAGAGCCCGCTGGCCGGTCGCCAGCCGGCACCGCCTCAGTCACGGAGGGATGGATCCTGCATGGTGCGATTTCGGATGTTCGATCCAGACGAGGACCGCTACCAGGTCACCCGTGCATACCTCGTCGGGGGTGACGACATACCCGCAGCGGGGGCGGTCACGCGCGAGGACGACTTCGCCGTCGCCACGCCCACCGCTTCGGGCTCGATCGGTCTGGTGGTGCGCGTGGAACTGCGGGGGCTTCCACCAACGGGCGATGAAAAGCTGCCCACGCCCGATGCCGGTCGTCTGACGTTGCAAACCTGCTTGCTGCCCGTGCGAGAGGTGCCCTACCTGCTCTCGCTCGAACTCGCCCGCCACCGGATCATGTTCTTCCTGAACAAGCTCGAAGACTGGCAGCTCTTTGACCTGCCGCCCGAGCACCCTGCGCTCGAGCGCTTCGCGCGCGCTCAAGAACTGTTCACCAGCGCGTTGGTGTGCGAACGCGACGCTGATGGCAACCTCGGGCTCGATGCGCACGAGTTGTCACTGGCGGCGCTGGCTCACGCGGTCGATGCGAGTGAGCAACTCGCGATGGCCTGCGCCGCGCGTCAGTTGCCCGAGCGGCTCAGCGGCCGGGCCTACGCCGAGGCCACCGATGCCTACCTCGCGGCCCAGGGCGAAGCGCCGCCCGCGGGCGCCCCGATCGTCGTGCAGAACGATGTCGGCGTGACCATGCCCGGCAGGCCGCCCGTGAGCTGCGCCGTCGCGCCCGTGGCGTTCAACGACCAGCTCAAGCAGGCGGTGCAAGAATCCTCCGACGAACTCGTCGTCCCGATGAACTGGACCGATCTCGAGCCGTCGGAGGGCGACTACTCCTTCGCCGCCACCGACCGATGGATCGAGTGGGCGGTCCGCCAGGCCAAGCTGCCCGTGGTGTCCGGCCCGGTCGTCGATTTCGCACCCAAGTCGGTCCCCGAGTGGCTGTACATCTGGGAGAACGATTACGAGACGCTGCGAGAAGTAGTGTACGAGCACGTCAAGAACGTGGTCACGCGGTACCGCCGAACGGTATCGAGGTGGACCATCGTCTCGGGCCTGCATGTGAACTCGCACTTCACGTTCAGCTACGAGCAGATCATGGACCTCACCCGCTTGTGCGTGCTGCTCGTGCGCCGGCTTCAGCCCAACGCACGCGTGTTCCTGGGGCTCGATCAGCCGTGGGGCGAGTACTTCGCCAAGCACCGCCAGTCGCTGCCGCCATTGTTGTACGCCGACACTGTCGCGCAAGCAGGTGTGGTCGTCGATGGCTACGCGCTGAAGCTGGTTCTCGGCGCGGAAGACACGGGCCACGGTGTGCGCGACCTGATGGCGATCTCCGCCCTGCTCGATAAAGCCGCGCTGCTCGAAAAGCCGGTGGCCCTCTCCGCCGTCGCAGCGCCCAGCAGCCAGCCCGACCACCCCAGCGCCGGTGCGTGGCGCAAGGGCTGGGACCCCGAGCACCAAGCCCGCTGGCTCGAGAACGTCGTCACCCTTGCCGCGGCCAAGCCCTACATCCACAGCATCTGCTGGGCCGACCTCATCGATAACGCCCGCCCCGGCGCGCCCGACCGAACGCCCATGGGCCTCATCGGGCCAGATGGCAAGGCCAGACCGGCGTTCGCCTCGATGGCCCGAGTCCGCAAAGCGCTCCGCGAGGGGCGTTCTCCGTTAGAATCGCTGGATGCAGCCCGAGCCGCCAAACCCGTCGGCTAGGTCCGACCCAGAGCGCACGAAGGATGTCCCGATCGCGCGCGCACGCTGGGCCATCGCCTCGGTGCTCGCCGTCACGAGCTTGGGCGCGGTCGCGGTCTCGATCGACGACCCAGCGCGGGCGCCGTTTGTCCGGGCTGGTGCGCCGCAGACCCAGCAGGGCCACGCCGCATCTGCTGAGACCGCTGGCAGCGACGATCGCTCGATCGTTCGGCTCATCGATGTCAACTCGGCGCCCGCGCCCGCGCTCCAGATGCTGCCCCGCATCGGCCCTGTGCTGGCTCAGCGCATCGTTGATGACCGCGAGGCCAACGGCCCGTTCGCCACGCTCGACGACCTCGACCGCGTGAGAGGCATCGGTCCCAAGACCATCGAGCGGCTGCGGCCGCTGGCGTGCGCTCTCACCGCCCATCCCAACTAACCGGCTGGTCCACCCGCCCGGCTATGCTCGCTCTAGCCAATGCCGATCGATGCACGCGATCTGCTTGAACGACTGCGCACCTCCGCGCCCATCGCGGCGCTCGGGGAGTCGCTGCGCGCATCGGACCATGTAATCGCCAACGGCTCGGTCGGGTCGTCCACGCACTGGGTGGCTGCGGCACTGGCCGTGGCAGAGCAACGGCCCGTCGTGCTGCTGGTCGCCCACCTTGATGACGCGGACCACGCCGAGGGCGAGCTTGAAGCCGCGGGCCTGGATGTGCTGCGCCTGCCGATGCTCGATGTGGGCTTTGACGGCACGGTCGGGCTCGACAGCCTGGCCCGCCGCATCGCCACGCTGCGCGCGCTCAGCGCGATGCCCACTACCAAGGCCTGGCTGTTGGTGTGCCCGGTGCAGGCCGCGATGCAGCCGGTGCCCAAGGTCGAGACGCTGGGCGCGCTCATCCGCTCGTGCAAGGTCGGCCAGAAGATGCCCACCGATGAGCTGCTCGAATGGCTGGCAAGCGCCGGCTACGAGCGCACGCAGAGCGTCGAGAACCCGGGCGAGTTCGCGGTGCGTGGCGGGATTCTCGATCTGTACCCGCCGGGCGTGGACCTGCCCGTTCGGCTCGATTTCTTCGGCGACGAGATCGAGTCGATCCACGAGATCGACACGCAGACGCTCCGTAGCGACCGCCGGCTCGACCGGGTCGAGCTGGTCTCGGTGCGCGCGCACGACGATCGCGGCGAGTGCGTGTTCGACCAGATCCCCGAGACCGCTCTGGCGCTGGTCGCCGAGACCGGCGAGGTGGTCGAGCAGGGCCGGGGGTTCTTCGACCGAACGACCGCAGCCCGTGCGGTGCTCGGCCCGCCCGCGGTGCTTGCCTCGCTGCGCGCACGGGCGAGTTCACTGGCAGAGGTCAACCAGTTCTCGGCCGGCTCGGCTCGCGCGAGCGGGCAGGTCGAGCTGCCCGTTGACTCGCTGCCCGAATTCGACCGCGATGCAGCGACCGCGGTGGTGGAGCTGGCCGACCTCGCGCGGCGCGGCGAGGTGCTCGCTTTGGCGGGAACGCAGGCCGAGGCCGACCGTCTCGGCGAGTTGATGGAGGCCACGCTCGGCGAAGTGCCCGCCAGCGTGCGCATCGGCGTGGGCCGGGTCGAGCGCGGGTTTGTTTGGGACGAGGTTCCCCGGCTGGCGGTGGTGCCGGTGCACGAGGTGTTCCACCGCTACGACACCCGCCGGGGCGTGAAGGGCCGCAAAGCGGGCGGGCGAGCGCTCGACGGGTTCCTCGAATTTTCACCGGGCGACACCGTGGTACACGCCGAGCACGGGCTCGCGGAATTCATCGGTCTTGAGGTCATCACGCCGACTGCCCGGCGCGGCACGGACAGGCCCGATGCGCAGGAGTTCCTGCTCTTGCAGTTCGGCGGCAACACCAGGCTGCACGTGCCGTGCGCGCAGATCGACCTCGTGCAGCGGTACGTCGGCGGGGGAACGGGCGGCAAGGGCAAGGCTCGGCCCAGACTGAGCGTGCTCGGCGGCAAGCGCTGGCAGCAGCAGAAGGAGAAGGCCGCTGAGGGCGTGCGTGACCTGGCTGCGGAGCTGCTGCGTGTGCGCGCAGCACGCGAGGCGATGCCCGGCTTTGGCTATCCGCGCAGCGGCAAGTGGCAGGACACGTTCGAGGCCGAGTTCCCCTTTGATGAGACCGAGGACCAGCTCACCGCGATGGCGCAGATCAAACGCGACATGGAGAGCCCCCGGCCGATGGACCGGCTGCTGTGCGGCGATGTCGGGTTCGGCAAGACCGAGCTTGCGATCCGGGCTGCGTTCAAGGCGTGCGAGGCGGGCAAGCAGGTCGCGGTGCTGGTGCCGACCACGGTGCTCGCCGAGCAGCACGAGCGCACGTTCTCGGCGCGGATGGCCGACTACCCGTTCAGCGTGGCTTCGATCAGCCGGTTCAAAACCCCCAAGCAGGTCAACGCGGTGCTCGCGAGCCTTCGACGGGGCGAGGTGGACGTGATCATCGGCACGCACCGGCTGCTCTCGAAAGATGTGCGGTTCAGCGACCTCGGGCTCGTGGTGATCGACGAGGAGCAGCGCTTTGGTGTCGAGCACAAAGAGCGGCTGTTGCAGCTCAGGCTGACGGTTGATGTGCTCACGCTCAGCGCGACCCCCATTCCGCGCACGCTGAACATGGCGATGATGGGCCTGCGCGACATCAGCTCGTTGACCACGCCTCCCTCGGACCGCCGAGCGATTGTGACGGACGTGGTGCCGTTCAATCCCAAGCGGATCGAGCAGGCGATCGCGCGCGAACTGTCGCGCGAGGGGCAGGTGTATGTGGTGCACAACCGCGTACACAACATCCATACGGTGGCCGAGCGAATCGCGGCGATGGCCCCGGGCGCGCGCCTCGCGGTGGGTCACGGGCAGATGCCACCCGCCGAGCTTGAAGAAGTAATGCTCAGGTTCATTCGGCGGGAAGCAGATATTCTTGTGTCGACGACGATCATCGAGAGCGGGATCGATATCGCGACAGCCAACACGATGGTCATCCTGGATTCCGACCGCTTCGGGCTCGCGGAGCTGCACCAGCTTCGCGGCCGGGTCGGGCGGAGCAAGCACCGGGCGTATTGCTATCTGGTGCTGCCCGAGGACCGGCCGGTGCGCGATATCGCGCGTCGCAGGCTTGCGGCTCTCGAAGAGCATGCGGCGCTGGGCGCTGGTTTTCAGATCGCGATGCGCGACCTTGAGATACGCGGCGCGGGCGATATTCTGGGCGCGGAGCAATCGGGGCACATCGCAGCGGTCGGGTACGACATGTTCTGCCGGCTGCTGGAACGCACGGTCCACGAGCTGCGAAACGAGACGCCCAGGCCCATCGCAAGTTCCACGACGCTCGATCTTGGCATCGCGGGGATGATCCCGCGCGCGTACATCCCGTCGGACCAGCGGCGGATGGACGCCTACCGCAGGCTCGCCACAGCGGGCAATCGGGCGGAGATTGAGGCTGTCGCGTCGGACCTGACCGATGCCTACGGCGAGCACCCCGAGCCCGTGCGAAGGCTGATCGCGCTGGCCGAGCTACGGGTGCTGACCGCGATTCTTCAGGCGCGTTCGATGGCTCGGCGGGACCGCGACATCGTCATTCGCACCGATAAGCCGGCGCTGATGGTCGGGGCGCTTACGCCCGCCAAGGGCAGCGTGCAGGCGCTGGATGCCAAGAGCAACGAGCAGTTGTGCGAGGTGTACTACCGCCCGCCAGAGAAGTACCTGGAGTCGCCCATGTCGCTGATGCGCGTGCTGATTACCACGCTGGCGCGCGCGGTGGAGGGCGAGCCGGTGGCGTCCTAACCCGGCTGCCTGGTGAGCAGCGCACGGAGCTGACCGAAGGCGTTCGGGTGGCTGTGCGAGTCCCACACATCGGCCTTGACCATGGCAAATCCGGCGCGTTCGAGCATCGCGCGTGCCGAGGCCTCGGTGAACGGGTGGGGGTGCAGGTGGTCGCGGTGGTGCATCAGATCGACCAGCAGCCAGAGGTGCCCGCCGGGGACGAGCAGCCTGCGAATCTCGCTGACCACCTTCCAAGGATCAACCACATGGTCGAGGCAGTTCTCCGCGATGACCAGGTCGACGGTGCCCGAGGCGAGTGGGATCGCTTCGCCGGGCGCGCACAGGTGCGTGACGTGGTCTGCTTCGGGGGGCAGCAGCCCCTCGGCGGCGTAGCCCTCGGCCAATGGATCGACGGCGACGGCGCTCTTCCAGCGTGCCTGGCAGACCGCGGGGTGCGGGCCGCCACCGATCTCGAGGGCCCGCCGATTCGCGCACCAGTCGGCGAGCGGGCCGGTGATGGGTTCGCCCGGCGCAAACGGGCGTTCGAGCCCGAGTCGGCCGCCGAGTTCATAGAGCCGGGTCCGCTGCCACGTGCCGAAGGTCTTGTGCAATTCGCCCTCGAACGAGGGCTCAGTTCCGTCGGCGGCTCGGCGCCAATAAACGAGTTCGTCGCGGTACTTTTGGGTGAGCACCGGGCGGGAACTGCCGTCACGGCCGATGGCGGCGCCGCCATCGAGCGTGCCCCGCCAGACCGACCAAGGATCGGGCGCGATTGGGGGGTGAGCGATGCGGCGGGCGATCGCATCGAGGCGCTGGCTCGCGGGGTCGGCGGCGGCTCTGACCAATCGTGCCACCGGTTGTGCCACCGGCTTCGTCACCGGTCGAACACCCGGTGCGCGCGCGGGCTGGATTGGCGGTGGCTCGGTCGGCAATCGGCGTTCTCCCGGGGCATGGGTCGGGCGCTTGGCAGGGTCTCGCGCGGGGCGGAACGGGGCGCTTCGCGGCCAACTGCTGGATTGTACGCACCTTGCGGCCGGATTCCGTGTAGAATGTATGTTCCATGCTGGCTGTACGGACCACGGCCAAGTGGTGGAACCGGTGCCCGAGCGCGCCGTTGGCTGCATTTGTCAGGGCCTGCGAGGCCCTGATTTCCAAGGCCCAACGCCAAGGAAGGTGTGATGGTGTCACTTTCAAACGACCGAGGTCATCCCAAGCATCGTGACGCGCTCGACCGCCTGCTGGCGGGCGTGCAGCGGAGTCTGCTGCGCGAGGCGAGCCTTGCCTTTGGGATGCTGGACAACGCGATCGAACTGCTCTGGACGCTCGATGCGGACGAGGCCAAGCTGATTCGGCGGCGCGACGACCGGGTGGATGCGCAGGAGGTCCAGATCGAGCAGCAGTGCATCAAGATCATCGCGCTGCAGCAGCCGATGGCGCGAGACCTGCGGCTGATCTCGTTTGCGCTGCGGGTCAACGCGGACTTCGAGCGGGTCGCCGACCACGCGTGCTCGATCGCCAAGGTCGTGATTCTGATGGACCGCTACGGCGTGCGCCCGACGTGGCCCACCGCGTTCAAGGAGATGGCCGAGCGCGTGCCGCTGGTGAGCCAGAAGCTCCTGCGAGCGGTGGTGGACGAGGACATGCAGGCGGCTCAGCAGATCATCAAGGATGACGAGATTATCGATCGGCTGCACGACCGTGTGTTCGATGAGACGGTCGAGCAGATGCGTCAGGAGATCGATCTTCCCGAGACGGGGCTGCTGATCCACCGCGCGACGCGGGAGCTCGAGCGGGTCGCCGACCTGATGGCATCGGTCGCCGAGTCGGTCGTGTACCTGGGTTCGGGCGAGATCGTTCGTCACGGCAAGCGCCTCGCGCGCGCCGCAGCGGTGCTTCAGGCGGCACAAGAAGGCAAGCGCGCACCCAGGCAGGCATCGCGCCCGGACCAACGCGACACGGGCGCTGCCTGAAGTGGCGAGCGCCCGTGATTGGGTCTTCATAAATCAGAACGAGGAGTCTTTACTCGACGACGCCCGCGTAGCGCAGCTCGGCGTGCGCACGGCTGGCGACGACAGCGCCCTGCTCGAACATGGCTCGGCCGAGCGAATCGCCCGCGACCAAGGTCTGGCTGGAGCGGGTGGTGTCGTAGCTGGGCTGGTAGACGATGCGGCTGGGCTGCGTGCCAGCACGGGAGGCTGATGAGGACGAAGCGCACCCAACGGTCGAGAGGCCAGCGGCTGTGAGGGCCGCGAGGCAGAGCACGGTTCGGGCGTTCATGTGGCGCATGGCGGTGGCTTTCGGTCAGTGGATCCCGCCCCGATTGGGCGTGGACCCGGACGACAAAGGCATTCGCTTCTGCGGCACCCCACACGAGGCGCGGTTGTTCCGGAGTGACCATCGGGTTTGCAGGCTTGCAACTCAACTGCTTGCTCGGGCATAACTTGCGAACGAGCGATAGCGGACCATGCAGGCGATGAGACCGTCGTGGACGGCCTGAAAGAACGTCCGCGGAGCCGATTGGGCCTCGGCGCTCTCGGACGTTATGATCGTTGTCCCGTGGGGCGAAACCCCGGGTCTGGGGCGGCTTCTCCGCCCAGAGGCCGGGTTCGTGAACGGTAAGGAGCGTGGTTGTGGACACGCAGCAGAGCGATCAATCTGGCGATTCACCCGTAGCGCTGGCCAAGAAGCTGGCGGCGGCCTGGGATTCCATGAGCCGGGCCGAGCGGCGGGAAGCGTCCGCAGCCCTCAGCGCTGGCGGGGTTTCCACGCAGGTCGAGCCCGCGTCCATGGCGCCAGCGCCCGCTGCGGGCGAGGGCGGCGTGGAGGAACTGACCAGGCGGCTCGAAGAGCTATCGGCGATCCTGTCGCCCGATGAGCGTGCAACGCTCGAAAGCAAGCTTCGCAAATCAGGCATCTTCAAGCTGCCCAGCGGCTCGGGTGGTAGCTGGACCGTTCCGGCGACCAACTCGGACTTCTTCAAGGAGTTCTTCGCGAGCCAGGAGGGCACCGAACTCGACGGGCCCAGGCTCAGCGAGCTGTCGGCGGCGCTGGCGGGTCTGGCGCACAGCATGGACCAGCTCGGCTGGAGCACATGGAAGCGCATCGCGCCCCGCAGCGAGCTTCGCCGCGGCGAGCCGCTTGGCCGATTGATCGGTGAGTACGCGTCGGGCCAGTCGGGCGATCTTCAAGCGATCCGCGACGAGATCGAACGTTTGCGGCAACTGGTGGCGGCCTTGGTTTCGTCGATCTCGCAGGTCGGGCACTTTGCGCACCGCAGGCTGGGCGAGCTGGCCCCGGAGCTCATCGAGTCCAGTACGGGCGATCAGGGCGAGAAGGCCTGTTGGCGGCGGTACAAAGAGATCGTGGGCACGTTCGACGAGGACGAATTGGAGGCGGACATGCTCGCCTCGATCGTGGACTACTCGGAATCGATGCTGCGGGACGTGATCAAGAAGTGATCACGTCGTGATCAAGAGAGTGAGCAAGCGGGGCCGAGGCCGGCGCGTTTGTGGAAGGATTGGTTGATGAAGCTGGTGGACCTAACCGAGCCGTTCTTTCAGTATTGCTGCCGGCTCAATCGCTCGGCGCGCAAGGGCACCCCGCCGCCCGAGGACGTGGTGCGGGTCGAGCTCAAGCAGCAGCTCGATCTGATGCGTCAGCGTTCGTCGCAGATGGGCGGCACGGTCGGCGCGGACTACCAACGGGTCGAGCCGGCGTTGGTGCTGTTTGCCGACTCCCTGATTCGTGAGAGCGCCCTGCCGTTTGCTGCGACGTGGCCTCCGATGGCAATGGAGTTTGACGGGCTCGACAGCGACCAGAAGTTCTACGACCTCGTCGATGCCTCGCTCGCGGACAAGGGCCCTTCGGCGACCGAACAACTCGCGGTGCTGTTCACATGCCTTGGCCTCGGGTTTACCGGCGGTCAGCGGCCCGATTCGCTGCGCTCGAAGATGACGGAGATGTCCGCGAGGCTTCGCGGCGTGATGGATTCGGAAGCGTCGTCGCGGGTGTGCCCGGAGGCGTATGAGAACGTGGACCAGACGAACTACGTCGAGCCGCCCGCGAAGGTGGTGGGGGCGGTGCTGATCGCGCTGGTGGGCCTTGCGGTGGTGCTGCTGGGCGCGAATGTGTTCTTGTTTCTATCGAGCTCGAAGTCGCTGGAAACCACGCTCGAGAGCATCCAGTCGATCGCGGAATGATCTGATTCGTACGGCCTGCGGCCCCCAATGGTCGCAGGCACACTGTGAAGGGATACAGCGCGATGGCGCAAGGATCTGGTTCAAGCAGTCTGGTTCCGCTACCGGTCAAGATTTTCTTGGTGGTGGCGGTGGTCGGCGGCATCAGCGGGGTGCTGGTGGTGATGGGCGCGATCAAAGCGCTGGGCATCGTGCTGGGCGGGTTTGTGCTCGTGGGGCTCTTGCTGCTTGTGTACAAGCAGGTTCTGGCCGCGATGTCCAAGGCCAGGAGCAAGCCCTTCGAGAAGCAGATCCGCGAGAACGCCAGCAAGGGCAAACGCGGGCTTGCGGGCGAAGCGAGCGTGGCCAACCTGCACGACAAGTTCGCCGAGGGGCTCGATGTCTTCCGCAAGCACGGCAAGGACATGTACTCGCTGCCCTGGTACCTGCTGGTCGGTGAGCCCGGTTCGGGCAAGACCGAGGCGGTTCGGCACAGCAACGTCGGGTTCCCGGGCGGCTTGCAGAACACGCTGCAAGGCCTCGGCGGCACGATGAACATGAACTGGTGGTTCACCAACTACGCGGTCATCCTTGATACCGCGGGCAGGCTGATGTTTGAAGAGACAGCCGCCGGTAAGACCAGCGAGTGGAAGGAATTCCTCAAGCTGCTGCGCACAGCGCGGCCCAACAGCCCCGTCAACGGGCTGCTGCTGGTGATACCCGCCGACAGCCTCATCAAGGACGACGATGGCACCATCGAGCAGAAGGCCACACGCATCGCCCAACAGCTCAACACGGTTCGCGACAGCCTCAAGGTCCGGTTCCCGGCGTTCGTGATCGTGACCAAGTCGGACCTCATCAACGGGTTCCGCGAGTTCTACGACTCGATCGATGACCCGGGCTTGCAGCACCAGATGATGGGCTGGTCGAACCCGTCGAGCCTCGATGAGAAGTTCGAGCCGCGCCGGCTGGGCGAGCACTTCTCCAAGCTGGCCGACCGCATCCGCAGGCGCCGCATGGCGCTGCTCATGGACCCGGTGCACACCGAGGACCCGAACCTTCGCCGGATCGATCAGGTCGATGCGCTGTACGCCTACCCCGAAGCGATGACCCAGCTTGTGCCCAAGCTCCAGCGCTACCTCGAACTGGTTTTCTCGGGCGGGGCCTGGTCGGGCGATCCGCTGTTCTTGCGGGGCATCTACTTCACGTCGTCGATGCGCGAGGGCTCGGCCCTTGACGCGGACCTGGCGGCGGCGATCGGTGTGCCGGTCGATGCGCTGCCAGAGGGCCGAACGTGGAAGCGCGAGCGGGCGTTCTTCTTGCGGGACATGTTCATCTCCAAGGTGTTCCGCGAACGCGGGCTGGTGCTCAAGAGCGCCAGCGCCAAGGCGACACGCGCGGCCAGGCAGTTGCTGATCTTTGGATCGGCCGGGTTCACGGCGGTGGCGCTGATCGCGCTGACGGCGTGGGGCGCGTGGTCGTACAAGACCAGCATCGGCCAGCACCTCGGGTTCTGGGAAGGCATGCTGAGCGCGTACAAGACCGTGCCTGAGAATCAGGACACACAGCGTCTTCGACTGCGCGCACGGGACATCGTGGTGCAGGCCCGTGACAACACCAGCGAATTCGACTACTTGGGCCAGGAGACCATGAACCTGGAAGTGACCGAGTTTGCCCGCGAGAAGGTGGCCGCGGAAGTTATTCCGCAGATCGATTCGCCCATCCAGGCGCCGATGCTGTACAGGCCGCTGGCGCCGATCACGGCGGACTACGACACGGCGAGAGCCAAGGCGTTCGACTCGGTGTTCCTCGTGACGGTGATCCGCCCGGTGATCGAGGCGGCGGACAACCGCATGCAGATCGACCGCAGGCAGGGTGTGTGGGACCAGACCAAGCTCGACGCGCTTCGGGCGCTGATCTATCTCGAAGTGGGCACGCTGGACCCAGAGGGCGACGGCAAGCAGCCACGCTTCGAGTTCGAGGATTTGCTGCGGTACGCTGCGTCGCCCGCGTCGGCGGATGCTGCGCCGCCGGTGATCGACATGGCGGCACTCATGCAGGGCGTCGACCGCCTGCTCGATCGTGGGGCGGGAGCGAAGAACCTCGTGGGGTCGCGCCGGCTCGAAAGCGCGATCACCGAGGGTGTCGGAGCTTGGACGGATGCCTACGACCCCGAGAAGGCCACGGAATTCGACATCGGAGTGGCGCAGGCTCAGGGCCAGGCACTGCTGGCGGCGATTGATTCTGGCCCTTCGTCGGGCACGCTGGATTCATGGCTCGAGCGAGCCAAACGGCGGGTGACCAGGCGGCTTGAGGAACTCAAGGACGCAGCAGGCGGCGGCTGATCGGTGCCTTTGGGGCTGATTCTCGTCGGCTGGGGCTCGTTGTGACTGTCCGATAGCCTCGCTCTGAGCCGATAGAGCTTCATGGACGGAGTTCTGGTGGAAACACGGTGTCCCCAAGGTCAGACAGCTTCCGCGTAGTGGGTGGTGCCCTTCGTAAAGCACCGTCGGCGAGCGGGGATCGCAAGGAATACGTGACGTGCTGGGATGGCTCAAGACCGTACTGAACCGCGAGGACGCCCCACAGGCGGGGCTGTACTTGGCGGCATTCGGCAAGCATCCCGGCTGGAACGATCACCTCGACGACCAGGGGATGGACACTGAGCAGCTTGTGGAGTTCAAGCGCCGGCTGTACGTCGAGGGCATCGGGGGCAACATCGACGCGGGCACGTGGGCCGGCGACGCCGAGACCGCCGAGACCTATCCGCTTCGTCACATCCTTGTGTGGCACGACGGCGCGTCGGTCATCATGGCCCGCATGTGGCCCTCGCAAGACGGCAAGGGACGCAAGGCGTTCCCGATGATCGTGTGCGTGCAGGCGCTCGGGATCGATGTGCAGTGGGCGCTGAGCACCTGCATGCCGCTGCTTGAACGGGTTGAGAACGAATGCCGGGCTGCGGAGACGGCTGAGCAAGTGATCGCAGCGCTCGACTCGGCCAGGCAGGATCTGGTGCGTGTTTCGGCGGGCATCCAGCCGGTGCGGGTGCTGGATTCGATCGATTGCAGCGAGGGCCTTCGCGCGGTGTCGAGCCGAATCGAGGTGGAGGGCGGCAAGGATTCGGTCTACCGGCTGATGCACCGGCTGGTGGGGATGCTCGGCGAGCCCTCGCCGGAGCGCAATTCTGGCCGAGCGGGCATGGACAAGCCGCAGCACGTTCGCGTGCCTCGCGGGGCCAACCAGCCTGAGGACGCCGCGTGGGCTTGGTTGCGTGTGCTCGGCGGGTGGGGCGGGCGGCCCTCGCTGGTCATCATGCCGCTTCGGCACAAGTTCATCGATCTGGTCATCGGACCGCCCGGGCGGGGCGAGTTCGCCTGCCTGCGGACACCCGAATCGACCATCCCGCTGGTGACGACGATTACCTACAGCGTGGACCAGAGCACCCGAGCCCGGTTCGATGAGATGCTCAAGCCGGTATCGCGGGCTGCGGGCCGCTCGGCCTAGAGCTTGGCTGGGCAAGCTAGGAAGCCCAATTGAACCACTACCGGGCTGGCTTGCTGGTTTGCCCTGGCAATCCCCGTCTGATACCGTGGCAGATCGGCGCATCGGAGCGCGATCGGCCTGTTCGGCCAGAGGGAAAGCCGTGAATTTGACAGACATGCTGCGCGGTGGTTGGCGAGGGTTGGTGGTGTCGGGTGCGATGCTGGCCGCTGTGAGCGGAGCGTGCGCGCAGGCCGGTCCATCCAATGACGACCCCGAGCCGGTGCTCGGGCAGATGGTGCCCGTTGCAACGCCCGAGATTGCAGCCATCGAGACCGATGTCCAGACCAGCCTCGCGACCGAACCGCAGCTCGACGAGATGGCCGCTGAGGGTGAACCCGAAGCCCTCGCGATGGCAGCAGCCGATCGTGCGAGCGCCGCCATCGAAGAAGAGCTGTTCCCGGTTTCTCAGATCGTGATCCTGCTTCAGCCCGAGCACCCCGGACTTCCTTCACCTGAACAACTCGGCGAGCTGCTTGTGGCGTTGGTGCCCGATGGCGATCTGCTCGCAACGCCCAAGCCGGGCGAGGCGGTCGAGGGTGTGCGCATCGACCAGATCGGTGCGGGCGGCACGGTGCTGATGACGCGTAGCGCGGTGCAGGAAGTGCTCAACCGGATCGATCAGGAGTTCGAGCGGCGCGAGCTGCTGGGCCGTCTGGCGCTCGTGAGCCCGCAGGACATCCTGCTTGAACGGCCCGAGGGCTTCGAGGGCCCGACGGACTTCCGTGGCGAGCGCACCGAGCTGACCGTCATCGTCTTCAACGGCGTGGTCAAGAACGTGCGCACGGTGGCATCTGGCGATCGGTTCGGGATCGACAGCCGGCTGAACAACCCCAAGCACGTGCGCATCCTGAGCCGCAGCCCGGTGGGCGTAGTGGCGGACGGAGAATACACCGAGGACAACAACCAGCGGGACCTGCTCAGGCGGGACCTGCTGGACGATTACGTGCTTCGGCTCAACCGCTTCCCGGGCCGACGGGTCGATGTGGCGCTCGCGCCGGGCGAGGCTGCGGGCGAGGTGACGCTCGATTACCTGGTCAGCGAGAACAAGCAGTGGCTCGCGTACTCGCAGTTCTCGAACACGGGTACCAAGTCGACCGAGCCTTGGCGTCAACGGTTCGGCGCGCAGTTCTCGCAAATCAACAACCTGGATGACATTCTGAGCCTTGAGTACATCACCGCCGGGTTCAGCAGCTCGCACGCGGCGGTGGCCTCGTACGAGACCGCGATCCCCGGTACCGACCTGTGGCGTGCGCGGCTGTTCGGGGACTTCAGCAGCTTCACGGCTTCTGACGTCGGGCTTGCGGACGAGAAGTTCACGGGCGAAGGGTACACGATCGGCGCGGAGGTCAGTTGGAACTTCTACCAGCGGCGCGAGCTGTTTGTGGATGCGTTCGCCGGGGTCCGATGGAACCAGACCGAGGTGTTCAACGAGGCGGTCGGCGTGCAGGGCCGCGAACAGTTTTTGGTGCCCAAGATCGGGCTTCGGGCCGAGGCGGCCACGGACAAGTGGAGCTTCGATGCGCAGACGAGCTTCGAGTGGTCTCTTGCGGATATCTCGGGCGGCAAGTCGCCCGGGCTTGAGCGTCTTGGCCGACTCGCGCCCGAGCAGGACTGGTCGGTCTTTCGCTACGGCGTGGGCGGGTCGTTCTTTCTTGAGCCGTTGATTTTGGGCAGCGCCTGGCAAGACCCGACGACGTGGAAGAGCTCGACGCTGGCGCACGAGATCGCGCTGTCGGTGCGGGGTCAGTACGCGATGGACAACCGCCTGGTGCCCAACGAGCAGCAGGTGGTCGGCGGGCTGTATTCGGTGCGTGGGTACCCCGAGTCGGTGGTCGCGGGCGACAACGTGGTGATCGCGTCGGCCGAGTACCGCTGGCACATTCCCCGGTCGTTCAGGCCGATGTCGGTGGCGGACGGGGATGGCAACTTTGGCGAGCCCGGGTCGTTCTTCGGTCGGCCTTTCTATCAGGCTCCTCGTTCGGTGTATGGAAGGCCAGACTGGGATCTGGTGTTCAAGGCATTCACCGACATCGGTCGCAGCGAGAACGTGGATCGGCAGGCGTTCGAGAAGAACGAGGATCTGTGGGGCGCGGGTATCGGAGCGGACCTTCTTTTCTATCGGAACATGAGTGTGCGGGTTGATTGGGCCGTGGCGCTGGATGACGTGGATAATCAGAACGTCAAATCAGGCTCTAACAGATTTCATCTGGTCTTTACTCTGCTTTTCTAGTCAAATAGAGGAGCGAATCCCAAGGTGAACGCTCAGACGTGGGTGTTCCGGGGTTGCGCAGGGACTGCGCTCATCGAGGTCGAACATGGCACAAAGCAGCAATCGGTCGTCTCGGCTCACTCAACGCGCTTCCAATAGGGGACGGGGACGAGCCCACAACCGGGCCCAAAGATTGGCCTCGGGTATCCGCGGCGGGCTGGCGATCAGCCCGCTGGTGGCGCTTTTGGCATCGCCCGCGCTCGCCGACCCCGAGGGTGCTCAGGTGGCTGCGGGCTCGGCGACGTTCGACCGCAACGGTTCGGTGACGACCATCCACGCGGCTGACCGGACGATCATCAACTACTCGGGCTTCGACATCGCCTCGTTCGAGACGGTTCGGTTCGTTCAGCCCGGTCCCAACGCGCGGGTGCTCAACCGCATCAACAGCGCGGCTCCGACGCGCATCGATGGCACACTGCTGGCCAACGGGCGGGTGTACCTGGCCAACCCAGCGGGCGTGATCTTCGGCAAGGGCTCGGTCGTGAACGCTGCGGGCATCTACGCCGCTGCGGGCTCGATCGCGGACACGGACTTTCTTCAGGGTGTCGATCGTTTCACGGACCTTCAGGGCGACGTGATCAACCACGGCTCGATCTACGCGGACACGGTTCACCTGCTGGGCCGGCACGTGGCGAACTTCGGTTCGATCGAGGCGCGCGATGTCGTGACGCTGATGGCGGGCGACGAGGTGCTCATCGGTGAGCGCGGCGGGCACATCTACGCGCGGATGAACGCCGACCAGCTCGCCACTCAGGCGCAGGCCATCGGCGAGAGCGGCACGATGCTCGCGCGGGGCGATGTGTACTCGGTGGCGATCCACGATCTTTCGAGCATTCGCGCGCAGTCCGTGCAGGTGCACGCCGACACCGTGATAGCTCGCGGTGTGATCGATGCATCGGCGACGGCCCCCGGACAGATGGGCGGCCGGGTCGAACTGCTGGGCGACCGCGTGGCGGTGGATGGCGCTTGGATCGATGTTTCGGGCCACAGCGGCGGCGGCGATGTGCGCATCGGCGGCGGGTTCCGCGGCCAAGATGCTTCGCTGCGCAACGCGCAGCAGACGCTTGTGACGCCCGAAACAACGATCAACGCCGACGCGACCGTGAGCGGCGACGGCGGCACGGTGGTTGTGTGGTCGGATCGGGCCACCGGCTTTGGCGGGACGGTCAGCGCTGCGGGCGCTGGCACCGGCGACGGCGGCATGGTCGAGGTCTCCGGCAAGAAGGGCCTCGCCTACCAGGGCAAGGTCAGCACGCCCGGCGGCGAGCTTGGCGGAAACGACGGCACGCTGCTGCTCGATCCCGAAGACATCACGGTTGTCGCCGACGGCACGGGCGACTCGATCACGCTGACGGACGTCGACAACTTCACCGATCCCGACACCAACCTCGACGGCGACGCGTTCCCCAACGAGATTGAAGCGAGCGTCATCACGTCGGCGACTTCGGATGTGATCCTGCAAGCCGAGCGCGACATCACGTTTGATGCGGTGCTCGTTATGGAGAACGCGGGCATTGGCTTGATGGCCGAGGCCGGGCGGAACATCACGGTCAACCAGCCGATCACGACGCTCGGCGGCGATGTGACGCTCATCGCCAACGCGGCAGCTGCCTCGTTGCAGCAGGACGGCTCGATTACGATCAACGCGGCCATCGATACGGCGGGCGGCGGCGGCATCGGCGGCGCGATCGATCTGGTTATCGATGGCGGGCTCGGACGGGTCAACTTGCTGGCGGACCTGGCGACCGACGGCGGCTCGGTGCTTATAGACGGACCAATGCGCCTTACGGGCGTGCGCACGATCGACACCGCGGGGCTCTCGACATCGGCGGGCAACATCATCTTGACGGGCGCCGCTGAGCCCTCTGACGCGGCGAGTTCGCTCGATCTTGATGCGAGGGCGACGATCACCGGCGGCGATGTGACACTGGCCGAGGTTACCGGCGGCGATCTCGATCTGCTCACGAGCCTCGATGTGCGCACGGCTGCCGACGGCGGCGGCTCGGGCGTCATCGGTCTCCAAGGCAACGTGCTCACCGGCGGCGATCAACGCTACGACGGATTCGTGGTGGTCGAGGCGGCCGATGCTACGCTCACGGCGACGGGTGGCGAGATCTCGTTCAGCGATGCGCTGTCGCTCGGCGCGAACAACACCTCGATCCGCGCGACCGATGTGGACTTTGGTGGCGCGGTCACGGGCAGCGTTTCCACGCCGCCCTCGCTGCTGCTCGGAACGCTGACCGATGCGCGCGTCGGCGGAACAACCGAGACGCCGGGCGAACTTACGCTGACGATTGCTGAGCAGGCGAATCTGGTTGGGCCGTTTGCTTCGATCACGATCGAGGCGGGCGACCAACTGTTTGTATCGAGCGGCACGAACTCGTTCGATGCGCCGTTGACGCTCCGCGCGTTCGGCGAGGTCGTGCTCGAGAACGGCTCGATCCTGAGCACCGCGGGCGACTCGATCACGTTGGGCGGGCTCGGCGGCGACGTTCGGCTGGACAGCGGCGCTTCGTCGCTCGTGACCACCGGGCTGTTCGGGGGCGACATCGTGCTCAACCCCGGCGGGGTGGTGCGCACGACGGGCGATGTGAGCGATGGCTCGCTGACGCTCAGCGCGGGCACGGGCGACATTGTCTTCGATTCCGATGTGGGCATTCTCGACAACGCGCCGGGGCTGCTGGCGCTATCGACGTCGGGTGCCCTTCGGCTCAATGCGCAGACCACGCGGGCTGTGTCGACGGACTTCAGCGGGCTGACCGGGCCGATCATCATCGACGGCGCTGCGGCGCTGCTGAGCGATGGCGTGATCGATCTGTCTTCGGCGCGCAGCATCACGGCGCTCGATGGCGGCACGCCCGCGAGCTTCGAAGTGCTGACGCCGATAGCACTCAGCCTGCCCGTGGTCGGCTCCGACGGCGTGCTGGGCGATCACCCGCTCAACGCGCTGACGCTTGGCTCGGGCGATCTGTCGCTCGGCGGCGATATCACCGTCATGGCGCTCGACGCTTTAGGCGTTACGGGCGCTGTCACGCTGGCCAGCGATGTGGTAATTGCTGCGACGGCTTCGGGCGTTGATCTTTCGAACGCGACGGGCATCGACGGGCTGATCGGCGGCGAGGCGTTCACGATCGACGCGGACAGCGCGACGCTGCCCGCGATCGGCGCGAGCACGCCGATTGGTGAGGTCTCGCTCACGACCACGGGCGGCACCACGCTGCTCGGAAACGTAACGACGGACAACGGCGCGCTGACGGTGGTGGGGCCGCTGACGATCGCGGCGGATATTGGCATCGTGACCGGCGGCGGCGGGGTGGACTTGTCGGCGAGCGCTGTGGACGGCTCGGCAGCGGGCATGGACTTTTCGATCGATGCGGGCGCGGGCGATGTGCAGCTTGCACAGGTGGGCCAGAGCCAGCCGCTGGGTTCGCTCGATGTCACCGCGCAGACCATCGGAATTGACGGCGACGTGACAACCGACTCGGCGGGCGGCGGCACCGGCGTGCAGCGGTACGCGGGCACCACGACCATCAGCGGCACGGCGCGGTCGCTGCTGACCGATGGCGTGCTGACGTTCGCGAGCGGCTTTGGCGCGGGGACCACCAACGTCACCCTGTCGGGCGGCGAGATCGACTTTGGCGGCATGGTCGGCGGCACGGGTGCGCTCACGCTGCTGGGCCTTGACGCGGGCGAGTCGTTCCGCATCGGGTTTGCTTCTCAGCAAGCGGGCAGCGTGGACCTGACCGCGGTCGAGCTGGCGCTCATTGAGTCGGGCTTCAGCAGCATCACGATCGGGCGCGAAAGCGCCTCGGCGGCGCAGTCGATTCTGATCGGCGGCGGCGGGGCGGTCTCGTTCAACAACCCGGTCGTGCTCCGTGCACCGACGGTGGGAAGTTCGGTCATCGTTGACAGCAACACGAGCGTCGATCACTCGGGCCTGCTGGGCGCGTTCATTCGCATCATCGGCTCGGGCGCGACGACCACGCTTCGGCCTAACAGTCAACTGCTCGCGGCCGATGCGGCCATCGACATCCAGACCCCGGTGCTGCTCGAGGGCGCGGGCGTTCGCACCTTCACGGCGACGGGTGTTGCGGGGCGTATCACGCTCGCGGGGCCGATTACAGCCGACGCTGCGGGTTCGACGATCAGCTTCAACTCCGCTGATGGCGGCGTGGCGATTGGCGGTTCGATCGGCTCACTCGCGATCCCGCTGGGCTCGCTGGAAGTCGTGACGGGCGCTGCGCTGGAGCTTGGCGACGGCGCTGCGCCCGTGGATCTGTTCGCCGATGCGTTCAACCTTTCGATGGTCACCGGCGCGGTGGACCTGCTCAGCTCTTCACGGCTTGTGGTCAGTGGCGCGGGCGCGATCGATCTGTCGAACGCTGCCGGCATCACCTCGGCCGACGGCACGCAGAGCCTGACGCTCGAACTCGGCGCTGGCGGCGCGAGCCTGCCGGGCATCGGTTCGACGGGCATGCGTCTGGCGGGCTTCACCGCTTCGGGCGGCCCGGTCACGCTGAGCGATTCGGTCTTCGTGGCGGGCGGGAACATCGACCTATCGGGCGCAAGCTCCGCGATCGTGCTTTCGGGCGGTTCGCCGATGGTCTTTGATGCGACCGACGGCAACGTGCTGCTGCCGATGCTCACGGGCCAGCGTGCGATCGAGATGATCGCAACCGGCGACGGCGCAACGACGGGCATCATTGACTTTGGCGGCGTGCCCGCAGCGATCGCTGATGTACCCACCTCGCTGCGCTTTGAGGCGGCCCATGTAGACCTTCGCGGCGATGTCCGCACGAGCGGCGACATCGATTTCGGCTCCACGCCGACCATCGGTGTGCATGCCTCGATCGCGATCGACAGCGACCCGCTGGACTCGATCGGCGGCGTGACGCCCGGCGGCAACGCGGGGACGATCAGCTTCGGACCGGCGAGCACCGTGACCGCGGCTGGACCGGGGCTGAGTCTGACGGTCGATGCGCGCGCCGACGGCGGCGGCATGAGCGGTTCGATCGTGCTGCCCAGCGGGTTCTTCCAGGGCTTTGACCTCACGCAGCTCATGGCGGGGCTTATTGAGCTCGACACCTCGATCATCATCGAGGGCGATCTTGAGCTGGTCGGCCGAGTCGAGCAGAGCGCGACGGTCACGATCGATACCAACGCCGACAACCTCGGCGATTCAGGCTTTATCGATCTCGATCAAGCGGTCTTCCACGCGACGATGCCGGGCTTGACGCTGACGCTGGACACCTCGTCGAGCGATGCCGCGGCGGGCACCATCGATCTGCTGGCGGCGGACGATTTCTTCGGCTCGGCCTCGTACCTCGCGGGCGTGGTGGCACAGGCTTCGGGCATCGGACCGGTGGCGAGCGTGAGGCTCTCGACGGCGATCGACCTCGCTGCGACGCTTGCGGGCCACGGCTTCACGCTGCAAGGCGGCGCGGACCTGCTCGTCACCAAGGACGCTTCGATCCGCACCGGTGCGGGCAGCGGCGGTGACGCGGGCGTGATCGATCTGGCGGATTCGACGCTGCTCGCTGATGGCAGCGGCGCGGACACCAACCTGCTGCTCGATGCCTCTTCGGCGGCGGGCGCAGCGGGCGATATCACGCTGGGCGCGGTGGATACCTCGGTCGAAGCGTTCACGAGCTTCACCGCCGATGCTTCGGGCGCGGCGGGCGACGGCGTGATCCGCACCGCAGCGGGCGCGACGGCGTTCAACACGCTCGGCGGCTTCACGCTCATCGGTGATATTGAGCTTGGCGGCGACCTCACGGTCGAGACCACGGGCGGAGCGATCGACCTGAGCGGGGCGCACGTCTCGGCTGCTGCGCCGATGACCGATCTGACGCTGCGGGTGACCGACACGTTTGATGGCGACGGCCGCATCACGCTCGGCACGTTTGGCAACCGGGGCGGGCTTTCAGGCTTTGTTGATGGCGTTCTGGTGGATACCACCAGCGCCTCCGGCGGCACGCTCACGCTGACCGGTGATGTGCTGATCAGCGGGACCACGGGCTTTACGTTCAACGGGCCAGCGGTCGCGATCGACGGCTCGGCTCGCATCGATACGCACCAGACTGGCGGCGCTGCTTCCGGGCCGATCGCCCTCAACGCAGCGGTGTTCGCAGCGTCGGGCGGTTCGACGCTCACGCTGGATACATCGACGCCCGGCGGTGTTGCCACCACCGGCGGCATCGACGTGAACGAGTTTGGTGACCACGGCGGCACGGGGATGTTCCTCTCGGCTATTACCGTGGATACGCGGGGCGACACGCCCGGCTCGTTCGCCACCAACAACGATGTGCTGCTCGATGGCGACCTCTCGGTCTTCGGCGTTTGGATGCTCGGCGCGAGCACCCTTGTAAACACCAACGCAGACGGGCTCGGCAACGCGGGCCTTGCCTCCTTCACGGATACGTTCATTACCGATGGCGGCTCGGGCTTTGATCTCACGATCGACACGAGCGCTGCGATGGATTCGAACGCGGGCAGCGTGCTGCTGGGCGATCTCGACGGCTCTGGCGGCGTGAGCGTGCGGATGCTCACGGTCATCGCCGATGCGGGCAACGGCACGCCGGGCACGGGCTCCAACGGCTCGGTGATTTTCCGCAGCGACAGCGCCGCTACCAGCACGATCGCGGTGGACTCGATCAACCTCGATCGTGCGCGCGGCAGCATCGTGCTCGATGTGCCCGTCACGACGATCACCACGGCCGGTTCCACGATCGACCTGACCAACGCCTCGGCGGTTATCGCGGCCTCTGACGGCAGCGGCCGGCTCGAACTTGATGCGGGCGCGGGCAACGTGCTGTTGGCGTCGAGTATGGGCCAGGGGCCGGGCGCGGCGCTCGGCGGGCTCATCGCTCGCGGCGGCGGCATCGAGATCAACGGTGATGTCAGCACCAGCACGGCGGGCGCGCTGCCCGGCACGATCCTGCTCGATGGGCCGGTCGTGTTCAACACGACCGCGCTGCTGAGCACCACCGGCGCCACCATCGAGGTAATGGGCGGGATCGGCCTGCTCAACGGCTCGACGGCCACGCTGCGCACCACCGATGCGGGCGCGGCGGGCGGCACGATCACGCTCCGCGGCGATGTGCTCGCGCAGACCGCATCGAGCGAGTCGCTCGTGCTTGACTCGGGCGATGGCGACTTGCAGCTCTTTGCTTCGATCGGAACCGATCTGCTGCCTCTGGCGATGCTCGAAATGGCATCCAGCGGGCGAGTCGAGTTCGGCCCGACCGGCGGCACGGGGGCCGAGTACGTGGCCGACGCGATCGATGCGACGGGCCTGGCGGGCGATGCGCTGCTCCACGGCGACACGCGCTTCGCGGTGAACGGGCTGATGGCGCTCGACCTTGGCAATCTCGCGCACAGCGGTGCAAGCTTTGGCATCAACGGCGCCACGCCTGGCGGTCAGAGCCTGACGATCGATGCGCCCAATGCGACCGTGCTGCTCTCATCGATCGGTCAGCAGACCGCTCTCGATACGCTCTCGATTGTGGCCGCCGACACGCTGACGCTTCGCGGCGGTGCGAGGCTGCGCGAGGCCGACTTCACCGGCACGATGATTGTCGACCTCGATGCCGCCGACGGCGGACCGATCGAGATCATCGCGACCGATGGCGACATTCTGTTCCATGAGGACAGCTCGATCAGCGGGCCCGAGACCTTCGTGCTTACGGCGATCGATACCACAGGCGTGACGCCGAGGTTCGTGCGCGTCGGTGAAGTCGGCACCAACGGCAGGCTCGATGCGTTCGAGGTCACCAGCGGCGACGCCGAATTCTGGGGCGACATCCTCACGAGCGGCGGCGACATCGGCATCTTTGCCAACGCGCAGGCCATGCGTTCGATCACGCTCGACACCCACGCCGAGGGCGGGCCGGGCGATGCGGGCGACGTGCGGTTCGCACAGGGCGGCGAGAGCTTCGAAGGCTTTGCCGCCGGGCTGCACACGCTCACCATCGATGCAACCGCTACAGGCGGCGGCGCGGGCGGCGAGATCGTGCTGCCCACGCCCTTCTTCCAGGATTTCTCACACGTCGAGCTTCGCGCTGGCGAGATCACGCTCACCAATGACATCGCCATCGAGGGCGGCCTGACGATTGTCAGCGATGTCGTGCTCACCGGTTCCAGGGTCATCGATACCAACGACGATGATCTCGGCAACGGCGGCACGCTCGACCTCTCGATGGCGCGGTTCTTCGGATCCGCGTCCAACTTCGCGCTGACGCTCGACACATCGACCGGCGAATCCGGGTTCACCGGCGGCCGGATTGATCTCGGCCGATTCGACAACGGCGGGTCCGGATCGTTCCTGGGTGAAGTGCTCGTGCTGGCCGACAGCTTCGCGCCGGGCACCACGCCCGCGATGGTCGCGTTGCACAACGATGTGCTGCTCGACGGTGCTGATCCGTTCTTCGGTATCGATTCGTCGGGCATCGTCTCGATCGACCGTGGTTCACTCGTGAACGTGTCGCTCAACGGCGACGGCATCAACAACGGCCTGGGCGGCACGATCGATCTCGCTGGCCCGACCATCCGGTCGGGCGCGACGGGTTCGGGGCTGAGCCTGCTGACAGCGACGATGGGCCAGATCGATCTCGGCCGAGTCGAGCGCGGCGCGATGGGCCTTGCCTCGCTCACGCTGGATTCGTTCACGGGCCTCAACATGCTGACCGACACCGTCGAGACCGACGGGCCGATGACCATCCGTGGGGCGCTGACGATCATCGATCAGACGCTCACGCTGGATACCGCTGGCGGTCTGGGCGACTTCGGCTCCACGACGTTCGCAGCGGGCGCCGACGCCCTCGATCTGACGATCCGTACCACCGGGTCCAACGGCACCGGCGTGCTTGTGCTGGGCGACGTGAACGAATCGGCCGGAGCGTTCGCGGGCACGTTCATCAACGATCTCTCGCTGAGCGCGGGCGCTCGCATCACGCTCAGCGGCGATGTGCTGCTCGAAGGCTTCGGAGCCGACACGGGCGACTTCATGGTGCTCGCGGCCAGCGTCGTTCGGGCCTCGGGCGCACGCTTGATCGATACCCATCAGGGCGGCGCAGCGGATGCGGGCGATGTGCTGCTGCCGATCGCTGGCACGACCGTCGATGGCGCAAACGCCTCGTCCTCGCTCACCATCGATACGTCCTCCGTTGGTACGCACGGCGGCGACATCCGTCTGGCCAACACCTTGGGGCTTGCGAGCCTCACGCTCGACACGACCGGCACGCTTGATGGTGTGACCGATCTGCCCGCGACGATCGACATCAACGGCCCCGTGACGGTTCGCGGATCGCTTCGTGTGAGTCGTAACAGCGTCATCGCGACGGACTTTGACAACGCGGGCAACGCCGCGGACATCGACCTCACCGAGGCCGCCCTGTTCGCAGACGCCGCGGGTCGCACGCTCGTGCTCGATGCATCATCAGCCAGCGGAGCGGGCGGCGATGTGCTGCTCGGTCTCGCGACCGATACCGCCTCGGGCATCGCGGGCAGCAGGCTCGGCGTGCTCGCGGTTTCCACAGCGGGGCCGGGCGGTCACGGCGATCTTGTGCTCGACCGTACAGCGGGCGATGCGATGATCGATGTGGTAACACTCGATCTCGATGGCGGTTCGACGCCCACAGCTTACGGGCCCATGAGCGGGTTCATCGAGGCGGCACGCAACAGCGAGATCATCACCCGCACACGCATCGACCTGACCCCGGCGGCGGGTGTTCGCAACATCGGCGCGGTCGGCACGGTCTTCACGCTCACCAACCTCGGCGGCTCGACCGGCGCCCAGGGCATCGTGCTGCCCGCGGGCGGCATCGGCACGCAGGCCAACCCGTTTGGCGAAGTCTCGGTCTCGACCTTTTCCTCGAACACCATCCTCGCTCGTGGCGCTGTGTTCACGAGTGCCGATGGCGGCGCCAGCGGTGACGCGAGCTTTGCCGGCAGGTTCACGCTTGTGCCGGGCGGCACCAGCATGGTGTTCGCCAACGGCGGGAGTGCGAACTTTGTTTCCACCATGCCGGGTGGACCGGCGATCGACCTTTCGACCGGCACGCTGACTATCATGGCCGACGTCGTCAACGTGTTCGGCACGATCACGGGCGGCCCCGGCAGCAACATCATCTTGAAGCCCGCTTCGGGCGACACCATCGGCCTCGGCGACGGCGTCGACGCCAGCCTCGATCTGCTCGTCACGCGTGCCACGCTCGGCGCGTTCAGCGAGAGCGTCGGCCGGGTCACCATCGGCAACCCCAACGCGGCCACCGGTACCAGCCTCATCGAGGTCGGCTCGTTCGACATCAAAACCAACCTCTCGCTGCAAACCGCCGACGCCGGCCGCACCGTGCTGCTCGGCAGCGTGACGACCACCGGTGACGAACTCAGGCTGCTTGGCCCGGCGTTCGTTGACGGCACGTTCAGCCTCGATACCACCGGCCCCGCCGGCACGTTTGATGGCGGCTCGTTCGTCGCGGTTCGCACCCTCGATGGCACCACGCCTGGGGCGATGCTCAACGGCAGACTCCTGGGCACCGACCACCTCATGCTCACGCTCGGCAAGGGTGATGTGATCGTCATCGAAGACACCGGTTCATCGGTGCCGCTGGGCGATATCACCATCGACGGCGGCCACGATGTGACGTTCTATGGCTCCGTCCATGCCTCGTCGCTGCGCCAGGGCGCGGCAGCGGGCACGGCCGACGACGGCGATGGCGAGACCGAGTTCCGCGAGCCCGCGCTGTTCACGGGCACCCGCGGCTTGGTGCTCGAAACGGCGAGCGTCAGAATCTTGGACGATGTGACCATCACCGGCGGTGCCAGCCGGTTCACAGCCGACGTGCTGCTCTCGGGCGATGTGCTTACCGCCAGCCAGCCGGTGGTCTTTGATCGCACGCTGGTCATTGTTGAAGGTCGCACGATCGATACGACCCTGCCGACCTCAGTCGGCGGACCTGCCAGCGCGGGCGCTGCGATGGACTTCGCGTTCATCGACGGCGAGCCCGGCGGCGGCAAGGGCGGCGGTTCTGATGCAACGCTGCTGCTTGTCGCGGGCAACGGCAACATCACCATCGGCTTGCCCGGCTCGGGCGGCTCGATCGTCGGCGGCGTAGGGCTCAACATGCCCAATGGGCTGGCCGAGCTCCGCATCGCGAGCGCCGGGTTCACCGCGCTCGATGGCCCCGTCCGCGTGGGCGGCCTGTTCCAGGAAGACGGCGACGCAACCTCGATCAACGCGCCCGTCACGACTTTCGCCGACGGCATGGTCGAGATGGTCACCCGCTCGGGCATCGATGTGCTCGGCTCCATCGCCTCCGATGGCGAGGTGTTCCTCGAGTCGCCAGCGATCTTCCTCGCGTCGGATGTTTCCGCGATCTCCGATCCCATCACCTTCGTCGGCTCCACCCGCATCGCGGGCGATGTCACGGTCTTCAGCGGCCCCGGCTTCGGCGGAGACATCACCTTCGACGGCACGCTTGATGCAGTCGGCGAAGGCATCAACACGCTCACGCTCAACTCGGGCGTTGCGGAGACCATCTTCTTCGAAGGCCTTGTGGGCGACTCGGCCCCGCTCGACCGCATCACCATCGAGCAGGCGCAGAACGTGACCGCCCGCGAGATGTTCATCGCTCGCGAGTTGTTCCAGACGGATACCCAGAACCTCACCCTGTTCGAGGGCGGGCTGGTCGTGCTGGGCGATGCCGACCTCAACGGCAACCGCTACCGCTTCGAGACCAGCGCCAGCTTTGGCGGCGATGTCACCATCACCAACTTCGGGCTCATCGATATTCCCGCCATCCCCGTTACGCTGGGCGGTTCGTTCATCCAGGACGGCATCGGCATCTCGAATGTGGCTACCGATCTCATCGCGGCTGACCTGCTCACGTTCGCAACCAACGTCTTTGTGCTCGCCTCGGCAGAGTTCGGCGGCTCGACGGCCACGTTCGGCAGCGACCTCGATGTCGCGTCCAACGCCTTCACGATTACCGCTGGCGAGATCGCGTTCAATGGCGGAACGGGCAGCGTCAAGGGTTCATCCACGCTCGTCCTCCAGCCCCGCAGTTCCTCGGCGGGCATCGACCTCGGTTCGCCCGCTGGCGGCAGTGCCATGTTCTCGCTCTCCAGGACCGATCTCGCGGCCCTTCGCGATGGCTTCAGCTCGATCACCATCGGCAGGCTCGGCGGCTCGCACGCCATCGTTGTCGGCGATGCCACCTTCCGCGATCCGACCACCCTCCGCTACAGCGGAACCGGCGGCTCGGCGACCATCAACGAATCGCTCACAGGCTTCGACAACGCATCGTTCACGCTGCGCGGCTCGACCGCGGGCACCAAGCTCATCGGCAGCATCACCACACAGGGCGACGCCATCCTCATCGATGATGCGCTCATCATCGCGGGCGAGCCTGCCTTCCTCAGCGCGGTCGGCGCCACGCTCACCGTAACCGGGCCGATCGATGCCATGGCCGACGGCATGGGCACGCTCGATGCCGATGCCGACGACATCGTCTTCCAGCAAGCCCTGGGTGCGAACGCTGCACCGCTGGGTGTGGACCTTGATGCCTTCCGTGTTCGCACGCAGGCCATCACGGCCCAAGACTTCATCACCATCAACGCCCCCGAGGGCTTCTCGCCCGGCGGCAACATCACCAGTCGCGCTGGCAGCGTGCTCGTGTCGGGTTCGACCAACCTGATCGTGAACACCGTCTTTACCGGCGGCGGCGCGGGCACCTCGGTCACGTTCGACGGCCTGGTCAACGGCGGCTTTGGCGGCACGTTCAACAACCCGCTCGGCGCGGTTGTCTTCAACCAACCGGTTGGCATCCCCTCGCCTCTGAGAACCGTGTCGGTCAACGCTGGCACGATCCTCACGCAGGGCGTGACCTCGTCCGGTTCACAGGGCTTCACCGGCGCAGCATCGCTCAACGGCGATCTGAACTCGGTCGGAGCGGGCAGCATCTTCTTGAGCGGGCCGGTCACGCTGCTCCGCGATCTGAGCATCGCCACGGCGGGCCTCCAAGCGGGTGACCTGATCTCCATCGGTCAAACCGATGGCGCGTTCAACCTCGATCTGTCCGCGGGCAGCGCGGCCATCACCGCTACCGGCCCGATGGGCACGCTCACGCCGCTGGCTTCGCTCGATGCGTCGGCGTCCCTGCTCAGCTTCCTGACCGTGCTCAGCCAGGGCAACCAGACCTACGCCGGTAATGCCACGCTCAACGGTGTGTACACCGCGTCGGAAGGCGATCTCGCGTTCAACGACAGCGTCACGCTCGGCGGCAACGTCGAGATGAACGGCCGAACGCTGCTTGTGGATGGCTCGGTCGATGGCGCGTTCGCGCTCGATGTAACCACGCCATCTAGCAGCACAGCGGTGTTCAACTCGGACATCGGTGCGGGCGTTCCGCTGACGAGCCTCGAACTGCTCACCGGCTTGGCCTCGTTGCAGAACGTCACCACCACCGGCTTCCAGCGGTACCTCGCCGATGTCTCGCTCACGGGCGACCTCATTGCTGGAGCCGACCTGCTTGTTCAGCGGACGCTCACGCTGAACACCGACACACTGATCGATGCCAATGGCGTCAGCGTCGGTGGTCCGATCAACGGCGGCGTGAACCTGACCGTATCGGCTGGTCCGGGCAACGCCGCCTTTACCACGGTCGGCAACACCGCGCCCCTGACTTCATTCGCGCTGCTCGATGCTGGCAACTTTACTGCCGGTGCGATGACCGCAGGCTTCGTTGATCTCAACGGCGTCAACATCACGACCAGCGCGCCCATCACCACGCTCACCGGCGGGCTGACGGTCACCAACACGGGAGCCTGGCAGATCCTGCCCGGCGCATCGTTCTTCAATCTCGCGGGCAACCTCACGCAGGACGGCACAGGCCCGACGGCGATCTCTCGCAACGTCGCGGTCGCCAACGACATGTTCTTCAGCGCTCCCGTCGAGCTGCGTGCGGACAACGTCCAAC
Source organism: uncultured Phycisphaeraceae bacterium (assembly GCA_964352615.1). Lineage (GTDB taxonomy): Bacteria > Planctomycetota > Phycisphaerae > Phycisphaerales > UBA1924 > OFTM382. The sequence continues at coordinate 30,071 of CAYGSG010000003.1, read as the reverse complement.
TTGTGGCGTCCAACATCAGCCTGCTCGCCGGTGTCCGCACCGACGGCACGCCCCGCGCGCTGGTCGTCAGCGCCGAGGAAGTCGCCCGTCTCAGCGGCTCGTTCGGCACGGACGCCAATCCGCTCAGCGGGTTCGCCACCACCGATACAGGCCGCGTAGATTTCGTGGCCGCCGACCTTGTCAGCCTCACAGGCGTTCGGTTCGATCAGCCCGTGACCGTCGAGGGTGACACGTTCATTCGTGTTACCGGCGCACGCAACGGCCTGGGTTCACAATTTGCTCCAGCCCCGGTTGCTGAACTCGGCAACCGCCAGCCGCTGCCGGGCCTGAGCCCCGATTCGATCGTGTTTACCGATGTCGTCCTCGGCTTTGGCGGGGACGCCTCGCTCACGCTGCTCACCAACCTCGAAGCCACGGGTTCATTGATTCCCAAGATCTTCTTTGGCAACGACGTCGGCGTGGGCATTAACTCCGCGAGCGGCCAAGACCTCACCGGTTTCGGCCCGCTCAACACGCTCAACCTCAACGCCGATCCGCGCTTCACGCCCGAGCCCGGCGGCTTCGGCGAGCGCAGTGGGCACACCTCCGTACCGATCGTCGCAACGATCATGGCACCGACCAATATCGTCATCGCCACCACCGATCTGCTGCGGTTCGGCCTCAACGAGAAGTTCACGACCCTCGGCTCGGTTGCGTTCAACTCGGTCAACTTCGCCGGTGCGTTCAGCCCGACCGGCCGGGCGCTGGTGGGCGACATCACCGCGGGCGGCTCGATCTTCGTCAACTCGCCGCTCATCACGATCCTGTCTCGTGCCTCTGGCCCGGTGCTCGAAGCAGGCGGCATCCTCTCGAACGACCTTGGCGTCGACTTCATCGCAGCCGATCTCATCCAGTTCAACGGCGCTGTCAGCGTGCTCGCCTTCGGGCCGGGCCAGGTCACCGTCGCCACGCTCGACGGTGCGGGCACCAGCGGCTCGCTGTCGAACTTCTCGACGCGCTCGATCGACGACGTCAACGTCGCGGTGCTCTCGCTCGGCTTCGACCTTCGCTCCGAAGGCTCGACCAACACCAACGTCTCGCAGGCTATCGCCGGTGCGGTCCCCCGCGCCAGCGAGGGTGACGACGTGAGCCAGGCCGCAAGCGTCAGCGCCGCGCAGAAGGACGTGCTCCGCAAGCTTGGTGTGTTCGCCCGCGATGCCTCCGATGCCGTGCTCCGCGCTGGCTTACTTGGCCGATCGGTCTACACCGACTACAACACGCCCGACCCGCAGACCCGCCGTCAGGAAGTCACCGCCCAGCGTCTGGACGAGGAGACCGTGCAGGCCGTGGTCGATATCGCCCAGCGGTTGCTCTTCGGGATCGAGGGCGAGACAGACGAGGTCGACGCACTCAGCCAGCCCACGCAGGTCATGCGTGAGGCCCTCAACCGCGCGGTCGATGACTGGGCCCGCGACGAAGACCCGCAGGAGTGGGACTCGGCCTCGCTGCTCACCTACATGCAGACCCACTCCCAGGAGCACGCCGACGCCATCACGGCACTGCAAGTCCTCGACGAGGTGCTGCGTCAGGTCGAACTCATCGGCCTCAGCCCGGGCGAGGTCCGCGACCAGCGTTCCGTGCTGCTGGGCCAGGTCCGACCCGTCCGCCTCAAGCTCCGCCAGTTCTACGAGCTCGTGCAGCTCAGCCGTGACTCGGGCGACACCAACCCCGCGATCGATACCAACATTCTGCCGCTGGGCTGAGTCAGCCCTCGCGACACCTCGCATTTGCTCGGCACGCCCCCTCGTCACGCGAGGGGGCTGTCGTTCCTGATACGCAGCGTTTCGTGCGCATCATGAAAAGACGCGGCCCAATGACCGCGCCGTTCGATGGCTTCATGTTGGACCGCTGCGCTCAGCGCGGCACGGGCGTCATCTGGCCGGGCTCGCTTGTGGGCGGCGGGCTATCCGGCAAGTCGATCAACGGCTCGGGATCGCTCATGGGCACGACGACCGGTTCAACGGGTTCGATTGCTGGCGCTACTGCCGGTTCGGTCATGGGGACCACAGCCGGCGGGCTTGCGGGTTTCATCGCGGGCTCGGCCGGCTCCCACGAGTTCGCGGCCGGTGCGATGTACGCAGGCTTAGGCTCGTCGTAGCGGTCGATGTCGGGCTGCTCGGGTGTCTCGCGCATCGCCACGTCCAGCCTTCGGCTGAAGCTCGGGGGCACGGGCATCGAGTTGTCCAGCTTGCCGCGCTTGGTGCCGCGGGGCATCAGCTCCCACTTCATCAGGTCCGGCATCCAGGCGTCCTTCTCGCTGTGGTTATCGACGAACTTCACCACGAGTTGTTGGCGCGGCGGGATATCCACCGCAAAGAGCGTTTCGCCCGTGCGCAGGTCGATCAGCTCGACCGTCTGCGGCATGTGCGGTTCGGACCAATAGGTGAACTCATCGATCGAGACGCCCGATCCGCCCGGGTCGTAGTAGGGCCGGTACGCCACCCCGCACGCGGGCACGATCGAGAGACCGCTCGCCAGCGTGGCGAGCACAAGGGCCGAGCGTAGAGGCTGTCGCATGCCGATCATCTCCGCGTTACAAGGTCTACGAGCACTGTTTCACCAACAGAACGTGCGACTGTAGCGGCGGGTTCGCCCCGGCGCACGCAATCACCCGATGGGCTCTTCGGCCCGCTTGAGGGCTATCGGTACACTCCGCCCTATGGCTGAAGCCCGGACCACAGACCAAGCGATCTTCGATCAAGACCAGCCACCTTTCCGCATCGGTCACGGCTACGACCTGCACCGGCTCGAACCGCTGGAGCCCAAAGGCCGGGGCAGGCCCTTGGTGGTAGGCGGCGTGGGCCTCGACCATGACCGGGGGCCGGTAGGGCACTCGGATGCCGATGTGCTGCTGCACGCCGTCATAGACGCTCTGCTCGGGGCTCTGGGCCTTCCAGACATCGGCCAGCTCTTTCCCGACGACGACCCCCGACACGAGTCCGCCGACTCAGCCCTATTCGTCACCGAGGCCCTGAGCCGGGTTCACGAGGCGGGCTGGACAGTCGCCAATCTGGACACAACGGTGGTGCTTGAACGGCCCAAGCTCGGGCCGCACAAGGCCGACATTCGCGCAAATATTGCCGAACTACTCAGAGTCGGCGCAGACCGGGTCAACGTCAAAGCCAAGACACACGAGGCGGTCGATGCCGTCGGTGAGGGCCGAGCGATCGAAGCCCATGCGGTCGTGCTGCTGATGAGGCAGAGCTAGCGGTCGTCCGCGTCCGCCTGCGCAGCGTGTTGCCGCTTGCGCAGCGTGCGCCTGATGGCCCAGTCGGCAAGTCCTGGAAACGCGGTCGCTCCTGCCAGACCGAGTCGAATGGGCAGGCTGGTCCATACCTCGCCGCGCGTTTTCTCAAGGCACTTGATGACCGCGCGGGCCACGCGCTCGGGCGGCTGGGTCAACCGCTGTTTGCCCCGGCCTGCGAGCGACGAAGCTCTGCCGCTCTTGGCCTTCATCTGGTCGAAGAACTCGGTGCGGGTTCCGATCGGGTGAACGCTTGATACAGCAATGCCGGTACCGGTCAGTTCGTGCCGAAGCGCGCGCGCGAAGTGGTCTTGGGCCGCCTTGCTCGCGCAGTACGCCGCGTAGTGCGGCAGGCCGATTTTCGATAGGCAGCTCGAACACCACAGCACATGGCCCTTGCCGTGGGCGCGCATGCGTTCGACCGCCGGTGCGATCACGTTGAGCGAACCCCAGAAGTTGACGTCGAACTGTTCGCGGTGCGCATCGATGTCGGGCAGCACGGGCAACTGCTCGCCGAAGCCCGCGTTGGCGAACACCGCGTGCAGCGGGCCAAAGGCCTGCTCGGCCTGTTCAATCAGCGCGGCGCAGGCCTCGCGGTCGGTCACGTCGCACGTCACAGCGAGTGCTTTGCCGCCTCGCGCGTTGATGCGTTCACACGCTTCCTCAAGCCGTTCGGTGCGCCGGGCGGCGAGCACCACAGGCATGCCCCTTTGGGCGCATTCGAGCGCCGTTGACAGCCCAATTCCGCTTGAGGCGCCGGTGATGACGATCGGCCGGCCGGCCAGTTCGGTGCGTGCCATCAGTCGATCTTCTCGGCCTTGGTCGCCTCGATTTTCTCTGGTTGATCCTGACCGGTTAGGGTCTTGCCGGTGCGATCGAGTGTGTCACCGATGCTTTCGCCCGCGCCGCGGATGTCCTCGGCGGCGCCCTCCACGGTGTTGCACCCGGCGAGCACAAGCAGGCACAACCCGGCGATCAGCGTGGCAGCCTTCTTCATGGCGAGTCTCCTTGCTCCGATGGTAGCACGCGTCGGCGAATCAGCATCGACAACTCTGGCGCGCGCAGCGCCGCCCCGAGTGCCACGTACACACCGATCCCCGCGATCACCGCAGCCGCCAGGCCAGCCCCGGCATTCGACCAACCGATGAACCCGAACGCGTGAACGGCCCACTGGCTCACGGCCACGCCAAGCGTCATCGCGACTGTCAGAAGCACCGTGCGCACCACCGATCGCCGAAGCACGGCGTCCACCAGTTGCTCGCCGTCCATGCTCTTTTGTACGAGTCTGGAGAGCAGCAGGAACTGGAACAGCGCCGCTGCCGCTGTTGACCACGCGAGCCCGGCTTCGCCCAGCACCCAGATCAGGCCGAGGTTCAGCACCAAGTTGAGCGCGAGCGACGCCAGCGCGGCACGGGTCGGGCCAGCGGTGTCACCTCGCGCGTAGAGCGATCGGCTCAGCACATGGTTGAGCCCGTAGATCCAGACCGCGGGCGCGTATCCCAGCAGCACCGCTGCGGATCGCACCAGGCCTTGGTCGCTGAACGCGCTGCCCGGCCCGCCGAACAGCACGTTCACCAGATCGTGGCGAACGAGCATGAGCCCGACCGACGCGGGCAGCCCGATGAACAGCGACAGCCGAAGCGCATCGCGGAGCGTGCGCACAAACGCATCGTGCTTGTTCTCGGCGGCGAACCGCGCGAGCAGCGGGAAGGCCGCGGTTGCCACGGCAATCCCAAACACGCCAAGCGGGAACTGGTAGAGACGCTGGGTGAACCCGAGGATGCCGTTGGATGCTTCATCGAGCGGGTAGGTCAGGCCGAAGATGGTCGGACCGATCCAGACAGGGACCATCGCGATGAAGGTATCGACCAGGGTGTTGAGTTGGAGCGTTCCCATGCCCAGGGCCACGGGACCGAAACGTCGCAGCACATCCTTGGTCTGGTCTTTGGCCAGCGAAACATCGCGCCGCCAGCGGAGCCGGCCGCGCAAGGCAGCCAGTGCCCACGCGACTTGCAAAACGCCCGCAATGACCGCTGCGCCGGCCATCAGATAGGCGGTCTGCTCAGCGGTGGGGGCTCGGCCCTCGGGCAAAAGCAGGGCGGGCAGGGCTGCGACGATGAGCAGCAGGTTGAGGATGACCGGCGCTGCTGCGGTGGGGACGAATCGGCCGTGCGCGTGCAGCACGCCCCCGAGCACCGCTGAGGCGCACACCGCAGGCATGAACGGCAGCGTGATCGCGATGAGCTTGAGCGAGAGCGCCCGCTCGGGGCTGTCGGGGAGCACGAGTAGCAGCACGAGCAGCACGAGTTCGGCGACGATCAGGATTGAACCGGTGACGATGGCCAGGCTTGCGAACACGGCCGAGGCCACACGGTCGGCACCGTCGGTATCGCCCTTGGCGAGCGATTTGGTATAGACAGGCAGGAAGGCCGCCGACAGCGCCCCTTCGCCAAAGAGCCTGCGGAACACGTTGGGGACGATGAACGCCGCCATGAACGCCGAGCCGAGCACGGTGTCGCCGAACAGGCGAGCGGTCACCAGGTCCCGCACGAGCCCGAAGAGCCGCGAGAAAAGCGTCCAGCCCGCGATGGTGCCCGCAGCCCTGCCGACGTCCGTGCGCATCATCCAGTCTTTCGACCGTTGACCCTCGCCAGCGCCACTAGGGCCAGCATCGCCAGCGCGATGCCCACCAGGTCGGCGGCGTAATCGCCCACGTCGGTCACCCGGCCAAAGGGCTCCAGCGTCTGGGTGAGTTCATCGAAGCCCGCGATGGCTGTGGCGGCCAGGCCACTGAGAGCGATGTTGCGACCGGTCAGCCAGCCTTTATCAAACACGCGGGCCAGCGCGAGCAGCACGGTCAGCACGCCGAACGCTCCGCAGTGGATGAGCAGATCGAGCCGCAGACCGCTCTCAGGGTTGACGTTGAGCTTGGGCCAGTGCGTCGCGGTGAGCAGGGTCGCGAGGTAGAGCCCGAGGGCGAGCCTTGCCAGCTTCATGGCAGGTGCTCAACTGGCTGGGCGCGGGGCTTGACGTGGATCTCGGCGTCGAGCGGTTCTGAAGGCGCTTGAGCGGAGCTTGGCGCAAGCCTTGTGAGCACCGAGCGGGCCAACGCCTCGTAGTCCTCAGCACCGGGCGCACCGGGCGCGTATTCAAAGATGGTCTGTCCGAAGCTCGGGCACTCGGCGAGCTTGATGTTCCGCCTGACCGCGGGCTGGAGCACGCGGGCGCCGTCCCACGGCTCGCCGGTGCCTGCGGCGCTGCTGAGGAAATCGTCGAGGTCGGCGACCACTTCTCGAGTATGCGAGGCCTGCGCGTCGTAGGCGCACAGCACGATGCCCATCACGCGCAGCTCGGGGTTGACCGAACCGCTGAGCATCTTGACGGTTTCCAGCAGTTTGCCCACGCCGTGGAGCGCAAGAAAGTGAGCCTGCATCGGGATGAGCACCTGGTGCGCGCACGCGAGCGCGTTGATGGTGAGCAGGCCCAGCGAGGGTGGGCAGTCGATGAGCACCGCGTCGTAGCGGTGCGCCAGCTTGCCGATGGCGTTGCCCAGGCGGCTGGTGCGGTCGGCGAGGGGGGCGAGTTCGCTCTCTGCGGCGGCGAGATCGGTCTCGGCGGCGAGCACATCGAGCCGTTCGCCCGAGTTTCTGATCGCGGTTGACGGATCGAGCGAGGGGTCCATCAGCACGTCGTACACGCTCGGCTGGTTCTCATCGGGCTCGATGCCGAGGTGGAGCGAGGCGTGGGCCTGTGGGTCGAGGTCGATCAGCAGGGTTCGCTGGCCCAGCCGGGCGAGGCCTGCGGCGAGGTTGACCGCGGTGGTGGTCTTGCCCACGCCGCCCTTTTGGTTCATCAGCGCCAGCGTCCGTGCTGTGGGGGTCTTCTCCATGAGCGGAGTATACCGAGGCGGCGGCGGGCCAACGGGGCCACTCAGAGCCCAACACGGAGCCCCAAGCGGCGCTGCGGCGGCGGGTTACGGGGGCGATCAGCCTACTTCGGTTGTTGCGTCGGGCCTGGCAACTGGGGCGGGAGCGTTGCTCGAATCCCGATTGGGAGCCGGGACCGGCGCGGGCGACGGGCTGATCTCGGCGAGTTCTCGCTGGCGTTTACGGGCGAGCTTGATCGCGGTGACCCCGATGTATGAAACGAACACGACCGCAAAGACGTAGGTGATGCGTGCCCGGCCGAAGGTCATCAGGATGCCGATGACGGCGAACGCTATACCAATGCCGTAGAGGCTGAGCACCGCGCCCTTCACACCCAGCGAGCGTTTGAGCATGTGGTGCAGGTGGTCGGAGTCTGCGTCGGACATGCGCTTGCCCGCGAGCTTTCGGCGGACGATCGCGAGCACGGTGTCGATCATGGGCACGGCGTACATGGTCATGCCCGCAATGACGAGCGCGGTCTTGCCGGTATCGCCGAGGCTGAGGATGATGACGATGGTGATAAATCCGAGCAGCATGGAGCCGCAGTCGCCAAGGAAGATGCTCGCCGGGTTAAAGTTGTGGGGGAGGAACCCGAGGCAGGCCCCGAGCACCGCCATGCACACGACGATGCGTTGGCCGTCGCGGGGGCCGTCTTCGAGCACGGCCATGCCCAACGCGACCACGAGCAGGCCCGCGACACAGATGCCGGTGACGCCCGTGAGCAGCCCGTCGAGTCCATCGATGAGGTTGGAGGCGTTGCACGCGCCGAGCACACCCATCGCGATGATCGCGGTGCCCATCCAGTAGATCACGTCAACGGTTAGCACGGAGCCGAGCACGGGCCACTCGCGGCCGAGATCGAGCACCATCCCGATGGTTTCCTGCCCTGCGACCTCGATGGTTGGGATGCCGACCCAATCAGCCAGCGGGAGGACCACGCCCGCGGCGACCTTGACGCCAACGTCTTGCACCGCAAGCGCCGCAGCGGCAAAGAGCTGGCCCGCGATCTTAAGCCTCGGTTCGATCCCGACGACGTCATCGATCAGGCCCAGCAGCATGATGACCGTCATGCCGAGCAGCACGGAGATGGGCACGGCTTCGGGGATCAGCGTTGAGCCGTGGGAGATCGAGAAATCGATGAGACCGAGTCCCGGGTAGATCGTCGCGACGTAGCTGTACGCGATGCCTCCGACGATGCCCATGAACACCGCAACCCCGCCGAGGTACGCGACGGGCGTGCGATGCACCTTGCGTGGGTCGGGCCGATCGACGATGCCGTTGGATACCGCCAGCCACCGCATGATCGGCGTGGTCACGAGGGCGATGATGAACGCGACGGCGAGCACGCCGATGTAGGCATGGAAGTACTCGAGCCGAGTGACCACATCCTCGGCGAAAGCTGGCGAGGGCGCTGCATCGAACAGTTCTTGAGCGAGGTCCTGGTTCACGGCGCCAGGCCCCCGGCGGCGCAGCACTGCGCGACATCGGCGACCGTCTGCTCCAGCGAGATCGATGGCGCAAAGCCGATCGCCTCGCGGAGCCGGCCGAGGTCGGGCACCCGACGGGGCAGGTCCTCAAAGCCCGGCCCAAAGGCCTGCTCGAACGAGACTGTTTCGATTTTGGACTTGCTCTCGGTCACCCGGATCACCAACTCTGCGAGTTCGAGGATGGAGATCTCGCGGTCAGAGCCAACGTTGAACACTCGGCCCGCCGCGCCGGGTGCTGCGATCAGGCTGGGCAACGCGCTGGCTACGTCGCGGACATCGCAGAAGCAGCGTGACTGGGAGCCATCGCCAAAGACCCTGAGTGGCTCGCCGGCGATGGCTGCCTGCACAAATCTCGGCAGCACCATGCCGTAGGAACCGATCTGCCGGGGACCGACGGTGTTGAAGAACCGTGCGACCACCGCGTGCAGGTCTTTGGACTGGTGGAGCGCGATCGCGAGGAATTCGTCGAGTGCTTTGGAATAGCCGTACGACCAGCGGGCGATGCTGGTGGGGCCAAAGACCACGTCGTCGTCCTCGTGGAATGGGGTGCGAGCGCCCTTGCCGTAGGCCTCGGAACTCGATGCGATGAGCACGCGGGGGGCGTTGGGCTGATCGATGGCGAAGCGGAGGACATCGGAGGTTCGGCCTACGTTGACTTCGATGGCCGCAGCGGGATCGTCGAGCACGAGTTGCACGCCGACAGCCGCGGCGAGGTGGTAGATCTCGTCGAACGTTTCGCGCTCCGCTTTGAGCACGGGCAGCGCATCCCTGACATCGGCCTCGATGAACCTGGCCTGTGCGCACGATTCAAGGTTGTCACGCGGGCCTGTAGAGAGGTCATCGACAATGGTGACGCGGTCTCCCCGCGCGAGCAGCCGCTCAACAAGGTGCGAGCCGATGAATCCGGCGCCGCCCGTGACGAGCGAGTGTCTGCGGTTGGCACCGGAGTCTGGCAAGATGCATCAGGCCTCTGAGGAGTGGGCGTACTTGTGCGTTGCCTCGATGTTACGCTTGAGGTACCCGCCGGCGGCGGCCTTGACCCCGTTGACGAGCACGCCAAGGAATTCGCCCCGGCAATCGCTGAACTCGTTGCGGAGTCGGCTGACAAGACCCCGGCTCTCGCTCATCGCCCGGACCACGAGCATGCTCGAGTCCACGCGGTTTGCGATGGCCCGGCCGTCGCCCGAGACTACGCCGGGGGGTGTGTCGACGATGACCAGATCCGCGATGGCGGTCGCGCTGGCGATGAGGTCGCCAAACGCCGTGGTCGAAAGGCGCTCGCTGGACCTGTTGCTCGCAGAGCCCGCGGTGATGATGCTGAGGTTGGGGATGTTTGTTGCCTGCATCGCGGCCTCGATGCCCATGGACGGGTCGGCGAGGACGTCGCCCAGCCCCGGACCCTCGGCGAGCCCGAAGATGGATTGCAGTCTGGGCTTGCGGAAGTTCGCATCGATGAGCACGACCTTCATGTCCGACTTGGCGCAGCACGCGGCCAGGTTGGTGGCGATGGTCGTCGCTCCTGAGCCGGGCATGGCGGGGACGATGGCGATGCTGCGGTGACCCGCGGCGTTCATGCGACGAGCCAGCGAGGCACGCGTCTGGCGGAAGCTCTCGGCCAGCACGCTCTTGTCCTTGTTGTGGTAGGCCAGCGCGAGGTTCTCGTGCTTCTCGGGGTCCTCGTCGGCATCGGGGATGACGCCCACCAGCCGCATGCGTTGCATCGAGGTGATGTCCGATGGCCCCTTGACGCGCTGGTCGAGGACCTCACGCAGGAAGATCAGGCCGGTGGTGAGCCCGAGCAGCACGACCATCGTCGCGGGCACCACGACCAGCGGCTTGGGCGAGTGCATGGAGTCGGGTAGCTGCTGGGGTTGGACGACAGTGATGCGTGCCGCGTCATCGAGTCCGATCAACAGTCGGTACTCTTCGAGGCTATTGCGCATGGTGTTCTTGCTCTGAGCAGTGAGCCCGATTTCTTCGTTCAGGTCGCGGACCTGCGAGATAATCCGTGTCATCTCGGCCTTGCGACTCTGAGCGGCTTCGATGGCCTTGAGCAGGTCGGACTCCTGCGCCCGATACCCCTCCAACTGCAGGTCGATGGCATCGACCAGTCCGTCGAAGCGCGAACGAAGGAGTTCCTGGCGTTTGCTCTCGAGCTCCTGATTCCAGGAGTCAATTCGAGACTCGATCGCTTTGAACGTGCGGTGGTTGGGACCGAGCCCGGCTTGACGCAAGGCACCCAATTCGGCTTCGAGGCCGGTGATGGTCTGTCGGATGTTGCGGAGCTCTGGGTCGCTCTCGACTTCGCTGCGGAGGGAGTCCGGGTATGCGATGCCGCCGGGCGAAGCGTCGAGCTGAGCGCGATACTGTCCCAGTCTGCTCTCTGAATCCTCTATCACCATACGAATCCGAGTGATTTGGTTCTGAGATGTTTCGATGATTCGTTGCGAGGCGCTGGTGTTGGTCTGAAGGTCGTCGATGTCATTCGAAGAAAGAAGGTCGTCTCGGCGGCGCTTCAGATTCTCCTCCTGCTGGTTGAGTTCGGTGAGCCGCTGGGCCAGGTCATCGCGCTGGTTGTACGCAGATCGATCCGTGCGATTCTTGAGGCTCTTGATGTACTCTTCGCGTACGAGGCCGGCGAGCACAAAGGCATCAACGGGCTCGCTGTAATCCACGTTAAGCGTGATGTACTTGGTACGGGCGAGAACGCCAGCGGAGATCCGACCGGTAAGGTCCTTACGGGCCTTGCTAAGATCAAACGAGCCATTCTCCGAGAACTGGGCCGCCCAGACTGGGGCTTCGATGCGGGTCCGTGGGTTGTTGATGACGGCATCGACCACCTGCCGTGACGCCATGTCCGCGGCCTGCGAGTTCATGAAGCGATCGAGTTCCTTGTCATCCTCTCGGGCGGCTGTCTGCGTGGTAGACGTGCGCACACCCTGGGCCTCGAACACAACCGACGAACGGTAAACTGGCTCGAACTTGCGCCATGTGATGAACACGCCGACACCGAGGGCGACACTGATCACACCCACCGCGATCAGCAGCGGCAGGTACTTGAGGATGATCTTGACTGGATCGATGGGCGGGAGCCCGGGCGAAGCGCTGGCGGGACCTGAAGGCTGGGTCGCGCGGGTCGCGGGCGCGGGTTGCGAACTGGGTGAGTTGGTGGTCGTCATGGTGTTCTCATTCGGTGCCAGTTAGGCGATACGACTGGGGCCCGAGTAAATAGGTTCAGTTCATGCCCAGCGCTGCCCGCAGACGGAGATAGTCCTCACGCAGTACATCGTTCAGTGCGCTCGGGTCGTCCATTCTGCTTTGGATCGCTTCGATAACTTCTTTAGCTGCTGCGGCCTGCTCGACCGTGTTGAGCGCCTCGGCGTAATGGACGGATGCCGTCACCCAATTCAGGGGCGTCTGAGCCGCCATCCGGGCCCGGTTCAGGGGCTCCAGGGCCTCCTGAGCCTTTCCGCTGCGGAGCAGGCTCACGCCCAGCGTGTGAAGCACGTCCGAGTCGTTAGGCGCAAGCTTTGCCGCCCGGACCGCCATAGGCACCGCTCGAGCGGGGTCGTCCAGCCGGGCGCTGTAGGTGTACGCGATGTTGTTGAGCACGGTGGTGTCATTGGGGCGCTTCTCGATCGCTCGGTTCCAGTACTCGATGGCCTTGGGGAAGTTCCCGTCCTCGTAGCTTCGAGCTCCCAACGATCGCCACGCGGTAAACGCGACCTCGGAATCGTTAGTGGACTCAGCGTGCTGTTCGAGCAGGCCGATCCCGTCGGGCCTGGTGTCCTCGCCGCTCATCAGCAGAATCCCGCGGAACAGCCTGGCCCACTGCTGGGTGCCGGGCTCGGCCTCGAATCGATCGAGGAACTCAAGCGTGCCCGCCCGATCCTCGATCATCGTCTCGACGAAGTTGAACCACACGAGCATGTCGCGGGCGATGGGTCTCATGGCGCGGTATGCCTCGACCGATTCGCGGAGGGCCGCGTCCGATCGGCCCTGGAGGTAGTAGACGCGGGCCCGCATGAGCCTCAGCCCGCCGTCTTCTTCGATGAGCGAGGTCATGATGGGCAGGGCGAGCAGGTTCTCTGCCTCAACGGTCCGTGGCGGCTTCTCGGTCAGCAGCAGGTCAAGCACGCGGATCGCCCGCGCTGGCGTCGGATCGAGTTCCAGCGCTGCGCGGTACATCTGCGTGGCTTCGCGCCGGCGGTCGCCCTGGGCAAACACCAGGCCGAGTCGGTCACGCAGGTCCGTGTCGCGTGGCTTGAGCGCGAGCGCCTCGCGTGCGATTTCGAGCGCGTCATTCGTCCGACCCTGCGTGACCAGGTACTCAACGAGGTTCAGCCTGACCGCATCGAGCGAAGGATTGAGCTCGATGGCTCTGCGAAGGTCGTTGATCGCCTCGTCCGTACGCTGCATCGAGGCGAATACAGCAGATCGAGCGCGGTACGCCTGCCAGAAGCCGGGCTGAAGCTCGATGGCCTTGTTGAGGTCGAGCAGCCGATCGCGTTCGAGTTCGGGGCTATCGCTCATCGCTTCAGCGCGTTTGACATACACGAGGGCGTTCTCTGGGTTCTCGGCGACGATCGTGTCGAGCAGCCCACGCGCCTTGGGGTAGTCGCCCTGACGAATGGTCAGGTCGGCTTCGAGAAGCCTTGTGTTCAACGTGCGTTGATCCGCAGGCAGAGCCGCGATGGCGTCGACCGCTTCTTCCAGCCTGTTGAGGCGGATGAGCGTTTCGATGCGACGCTGCTCCCATATGCCGCCGTCAGCATTGTCGCGCGCATCGCGGATACGCGTGTACGACTCATTGGCTCCCTCGAAGTTGCCGCGACCCATGAGCAAGTCGCCCAGCGTCTTGTCGATCAGCATCCGGCCGGGCTTCTGCCATGGCAGCGCCTGGACGAGCGTGTTGAGCGCCTCGGTCGTTCGGCCTCGCTCGTTGAGGAACGAGTACAGTCTGATGTATGAGTCCGCACGTTCGTCGGGCTGGCTCGCCGCGATTTCTCTCGCGAAGATCGATCGGGCGGCCTCGAAATCGCCCTGCTCTGCACGGAGAGTGGCTCGCAGCGTTGTGAGTGACCGGGGGTCGTCAACCTCGTCTTCGAGGTCATCGATGATGGCCGCCGCTTGGGAGAACTGCCCGTCTCGGATCAGTAGCCCCGCGAGTTGCGCACGGTTGACGAGATCAGCGGGATTGATCGAGGCACGCTGGGCGCGCTGTGATCGTGCCAAACCGACGTCGCCGTATTCACCCTCAAGCAAGAGGTGCAATTGTACGAACTCCTCGTTTGATCGGGCGAGATGCTCCTGGTTCCGCTTGAACTGCAAGGCTGCCTGGGTCTGGCCCAGCGATAGCATCGCTCTGATCTTGGCATTGATCACAGCCGGAATGTTCGGCTGGATGTCCAACGCGCGGTTGTAGGCTTCCAGCGCGTCCGTGTGCTGACCGATCGCAGAGTGCATGAGGCCCAAGAGCCTCCAGAGCCCCGCGTTATTGGGGAAACGGCTCGTCGCCGTATCCAGTGTGTCGATTGCTGCGGGCGTGTTACCGCGTGCCCGCTGCACGCGCGCCACGTAGGTCGCGCCCCCAGCGCCGTCGGCGTTGGCTTGAATAGCCCTGGCGGTCACCGTGTCGGCAAGGTCAAAGTCCTCGGTCTGAATCGCCCGCAGCATCCGGGCCTCGAGCACCGATGCGTTGTCGGGAGCAAGCTCGGTGGCAACACCCAGCCATTTCTCGGCCGCCTCCGGCTCGTTCAGCCCCTGGAAAGTCAACCACTTGGCCACGGCGAGCTCTCCGGGATCGCCTTCGAGCTGGTCGAGGAAGTACTCGATGACCTGCACGCGGCTGCCGGATTGCACAGCTTCCGACAGCAGGAGTATGTCCTCGTTTTCAGGATTGGCATCAAGGCCGGCCTTGGCAATGGCCTGCGCCTGCTCGATGTTGCCGCTGAGCACATACTGCCTTGCAAGGTTCGAGATCAATCGCGGGTCGGCGCCGTGCTCCTCGACAGCCCGCTCCAACCGAGCCGTACCGGCCTTGGTATCTCCGACGAACTCGTTGCTCCCATCGGAGAGCCTCTTGGCTTCTATCAGCGCCGCGTCGATCGGATCGTCGGCGGTGCGGAGGCCCTGAGCCGTTTCCAGTCGTTGCACGTTCGTGCGCAGATCCGGGTTTGTCGGGTCGATCTCGAGCGCGATGCGTAGCTGCGCTAGGCCCTCAGACATGTTCCCGACTTCGATCTCCATCTCGGCGAGTGCCTGGCGGTAGCGGACGGCCTTGGGTTGCATCTCGACCAACTGGCGGAATCGCTGGATGGCGAGGCCGGGCTGGCGGTTCTGCGCGGCGCTCGCGCCAGCGAGCCAGAGCCCCTCCTCGTATGTGTACTGGGTCTGTCGGTTGAGGCGATCGAGCATGGCCTGCGCCTCGACTGTCTTGCCCTCGGTCAGCGCGATGCGTGCGTCGATCAACTGAAGCTGCGGCGAGTTGCTGGAGACCTGCTGGGCTAGTTGGTCGCGCACGCGTTTGACCTCGACGAGGTACGCGGCGCGATCCGACTCGTCATCGCTCGCAACAGCGAGTGCATAGTTCAGCTCAGCAAGGCTGTAGAGCGATTGACTCCGGTATTCTTTGCGGAGCACGCTCTCGAGGTTGATCGCCTCGAGCTCGAACGTCCTGATCAGCTCATAGGTGCTGATCGCCGCCTGGGAGTCTCCGATCATGGTCTCGAGCCGTGCTCGCTGCATGAGAAGGACGACATCCCCGGGGCGATCTTGCACGGCGCGCTCAATGACGGCCGACGATCGCCGGAGCCTGTCCCGCGGCGCAATGCTTCTCTCGACATCCATCAACCGCAGAACCAACCTGTTGCTGGGTGCCTCGTTTGCCTCACCGATGCGATCGAACAGTGCGTCAAGCGATGGTGTAAGCTCGCTAACTTGTTGGCCCATCGCGATGACGGCGCGTTCGGAGGTCATCGTTTGTTTGAGCGATTCAAGTAGTTTGCGGATTCGGTTGAAGAGTCGGGTGGTCTCCGCAGACATGCGAGCGTTCGAGCCAGGGGTGGTGCGGTCGATCGTCGATGCCACAAAGCTCTCGATGGCTTCCTCCGCTTCGATCGCGCCGGGAAGCTGTTGACGCCGAAGCTCGCCCGAGCGATACGTGAGCAGGTCGTACATCGCTAAGGCGGCACGGTCGTCGTCCGGGTTCGCTTCGAGTGCCGCGGTGGCGTCCTCTATGGCAGCCTCTACCGCGGTTATCGGCGGGGCCGTGTTCGAAGTGGCTGCCATCGAGGTTGCAATCGCGTTGAAGCGACGCAGTGGCCACCAGGAGCGGTCGTCCGGGCGGGTCCGCTGGTGATGCTCAATGTATGTACCGGCAAATCCTGTCAATTGCGAAAACGACTGGACCGAGTAGCCTCCGCTGTGCTCCAAGATGTCGAGTTGTAGGTTTAAGAACTCGAGCTGGTCGATCGGGTCGTCCGCGTCTGCGTTGGCGAGCTGCCGGTAGGCTGGCACAAGGTCGTTAAAGAACTTCTCGTTGAGGAGTTGGTCGTTGGCTGGCACATTCAACTCGAGCGCGTCGACCCACTTACGCAGGTACGTCTTGTTGGTCTGGTCGTCGGCCACGGCCTTGGAGTAGTGGCTCGCCGCGACGCGGTAGTCGCCCGCGGCCATCGCGGTATCGCCCAGTCGGATGTGGTCCTCGGCCGACTTGGACACGACCTTGATCGCCAGGAACGCGACGCCCGCGCTGATCACGATCAGCACAGCCGAGAGAATGACGACGAACTTGATGTTTACGCGGTTGGCCATCTGCCGATCCTTGCGGGAACGTCTGCGTCCCGATTACGAGTCATTCTGCGATGCGCGGTCTGCGCGCACCGTGGGGTGGTCCCCGGTCTTCACATCTACCCAGTCAGGGGTGCACAGCATCAGGTCGCCGAACAGGTCATCAAGCAGTGAGGCGGCATCCGCTGCGAATGCCTCGTTGCTGTCGTATGCCGTCGACGAGAACTGCACCTTCATGTAGTACGCGTATTCTTCCTGAAGCCTGAACGACAGGAGACGGACGCCGTGGGCGTGGGCGACCCAGTCGCCGTTGGCGACAAAGAAATAGCCCGCCCTGAGCGTCCGGTCGTTGCCGATATCGAACTGGCTGACCCGCATCTCGAGGCCTTGGGGCTTACGGGGAAGGCGAACACGCCCCGAGCCGTCAGCGGTGCGTGTGCGGTACCACTCGCCAAGTTCTTCGGGAACATCCACGTCCCGCGTCCAGCGCGTGGTATCAACGGGCAGCGCCACGGTCTCCGATGCCTCGGACATCTGCACGCCTGCGCCGACGAAGCACACCTCGGGCACGTGCGGCACGGTGTCGATCATGCCCGTGTAGTACGCCGCGTGCAAATCGATGGCCTTGTGCTCGGTGCCTTCAGGCGGGTTCTTGCGGACATACACGCGCGAGACGTAGTTGGTCGTGCCGAGCACTTCCTCGACTTCTTTGCTCTCGATGCGGTCGGTCCCGATCCGTTGCCAGTTGCGTGTCTCAAGCGGGATCGAGCCAAGCGTTCGCTCGGGATACGGATGGATGGCTTTTTTCTGAAGCCGAACACCCTGCGACTTGAGCACGCCCTGGAAGGCGAACGCCGAGCCTGCGAGGCCGACGCCCAGTGCTGCGAGGCTGATGGCGACGCTCGCAGCAGCTCGTCCGGGGCGAGTGGTTGTGGCTCGGGTCTTGGTCGTCATGCCGCGCTCCCTTTGTTCTTGCTCGAAGCCGGGCTCTTTTCGTCCGGCTTGTCAGCGACGATCTTGAGCAGCGCCCATCGCACCGCGAGGAACAAGCCGAGTGAGGGCACGAGCAGGATCGTTCCGATCAACGTGTGCGCATCACCGGCGGCCAGGTCGGGGTCGATGAGTGTCAGGATGCCCAGCACCGCCACGCGGACGATGTTCATCAGCAGCGCCACCGGCGCCGCCAGCATCATCAGCAGCACGCGCTGCCACCATTGTTGCATGCTCAGCAGCGACACGGCGCCGGCCAACGCGTAGAACGCGATGAGCATCCGCATCCCGCTGCACGCCTCGGCGACGTTGAGCGGGGCCACCATCGCGCCCGTTTTATCAAATATCTCGAGCGTGTTGCCCGCGATCTCGATCGAGTATCCGAACGGCGTGAGCGTCAGCCCGAGCAGCACCCACGCACCCTTCGACGCGAGGATCTGGAGCGGGAAGGTCATGGCTTGCATGATCCGCTGGCTGATCGTCACGCCGAATGAGAGAAAGCTCACGGGCAGGAACGTGGCGCGCGCCATCTCCGGGCCTAGCGCGGTGAGCACCGAGCCGTAGAGCGCGAGCACCATGCACGCGCCTTGCAGCATGTGGTTCGAGATGTTCAGCGTAAAGAACAGGAAACCGACCATGCCCAGCGCCACAGCGGGCAGCCCCGCGATAAACGGCTTGGCCGGGATGGCGGCGAGCTGGTCGCGCTTGGACCACAGCATGTAGCCCGAGATCAGCGGGATCACGTACGAGTGGCCCCAGTCCTCAGGAAACGCCCAACTGAACCGGTGCTGGCGGTAGAACCAGGGCCAGAAGTAGAGCAGGAAGCCGATGGCGCCCATCGACGCAGCCACCAAGCCAGCGGGACTGCCCAGCGACTGGGCGACGGACCGAGCGCTGGGCGCGGTCTCGGCGGTGATCGTGCTGGTCTGCGGGTGGGAGGTCATGGCGTGGGGTCGGATGGGCGTCTGGTTGGCGACGAGGCCGAAACGAGCGGAAAGCCTGACACGTCCTACGTCCGGCCCCCGGTGATGTTCGTCCGGGGATCCTCCCCTTGGTTCACGCCAAGCCTGGCGTGGGCGACGTTGGTGCCGGGCCATTCCCGGCGATCGGTCAGTTGTTGTTGTTCGAAGGCGGCGGCCCGAAGATGTCGTTGCCGAAGTTGCGGTCAATCAGGAAGCCGAAGCCGTAGGAAGCACGCAGACCGTTGCGGAACACCGCCAGCGGCAAGGCCCAGAAGTTCGTGCCCACGTTGATGTGGTCGTCGGGCTTAAGCAGGATGTCGGGCTGGGTGCCCTCGGTGATCGCCCGCAGGTTCACGCGGATCGTGGCCTGGCGTTCGGTGCCCACCATGCGGGTGAGGTCCACCCGCTCGGGGATCGCGATCGGGCCGTACCCGCCCGCAGCGGTGATGGCCCGCGTGAGCGTGAACGAGCCCTGCGCGGGCAGGGCGTACACCCCTGGACGGTTCACCTGCCCGGCCATGTACACATTGCCGGCGGGCGGCACGGGAACACGGATGAGATCGCCCGGGCGGACCACCACGTTGTAGCGTGCGTCGCCGCTGACCAGCGGCTCGACCGGCACACGGATCACGCGCTGCGTCACGAGCGCCTCAGCGCCCAACGCATCGTCCGGGCCGTCGGCTGTCGCGTTGGCGATCTGCACCCACTGACCATCGATGAACACCCAACGCATCGGGTCGTTGCTTGGAAGAGAGGACCGGCCCGAGGGTCGTGAGCGAGAATCGATCAAGTCCACGATCGGGTCGGGCGAGTCCTGCGGCATGAGGCCGACGGGCGCACGCCGCGCCGAGGTCATGGAGCCGGACATCGCCGAGGGTGAGGGCACGGTGGTGCCGGTGAGGTCGTCGATGAGATCGAGGAAGCTGTCGTCAGCGGGCCGCTGGCCATCGGGGCTGGTGGGGATGGTCGGCGCGACGGCTGGCCCGCTGGGCTGGGCGGTCGCGGGTCCGGTCAGCGGTATCTGCCGAATGACGTAGATGTATTTCGATGATTCGTTGAACCCGCCCGCGGTGGTGAGCGCTTCGAGCAGGCGAAAGTCGGGCTGGGGGAGCAGGTATGGCCCGGCGGCCACGACCGATCCGAAGACGTTGTAAGCGAGTTGCCGCTGCTCGGCGACGCGGACCTGCACGAGCGCATCCCGCGCGATGCCCGCCTGATCGATAGCCAATGTGATGCGATCGCCAGCCTGAGCCGAGGTGAGCCCGTTGACCTGGATGTTCGGAAGCTGCGGGATTTCGATGCCCCCCTGCGCATCGACTCGTGCCGCGTACCCCTCGCGAACACCCTGGTTGATGAACCCTTCGATGGTCACCTCAAGCAGGTCGCCCGAGCCGATGCGGTACGCTGCGGCCTCGACGATCAGGTCTTCTGCGGAGACTTCGGAGTACTCGACGAACCCATCGCCCACGTCTTCGATGGCGCTGAGCCGTTCGAGGATCGGCGTGACGGTGGGGGTGTGCTCCCATCGACCTACGACCGAGGGATCGAAGTAGCTGTCGACCTCGCAGCCTGTGGTCGCGAGGACCGCGGCCAGAGCCCCGGCGCTCAGTGTGAGCCTGCCGATCCGGGAAGGGGCGCTCGCAGATTCGAGCCGTCGCGTCTTGGCTGATGTCACCGGGGGGCTCCTTGGCGTGGCTCTTCAGGGTCGGACCGAGATCGATCCGAGGGTTACTGCGGGATGGTCCGGGCGCACGACGAACGCGCAGGCTCGTCGAGCGCGGTATGAATGAAAGTTAGCACCGGACAACCTCGTGTCAAACGTCGCTCACTTATCAAAGGTTCGCGCCGTGAGGATCGACCGAGAACGCGCGCGGGTTGAGGGATTCTGCGGCGTCTGGCCCAGAACGGGGCCAAGCGCAAGAACTGCCGAGGCGAGTGAGCCCCCCCGCGCTAAGGCGACCGACCGATTCGGGCTACGATCCCCCATGACCACGCCCGAGCCGGCCCGTCGAGCTTCTGAGCGAGCCATCGAACGGACGATTTCCCGCCACCCCCGCCCAGCGGGTGGTGACCCTATGCGCCGCATCGAGGCGGGCGTGCTCAATCTCTCGGGCATGGTCCTCAACAACGTGGATTCCAGCGTCGACCACATCGCTCCCAAGAAAAAACCCCAGTGGCTGAGGGCCAAGGCCCCAGGCGGGCCGGGCTACCAGCGGCTTCGGGGCATCATGGACGAGCACCGCCTGCACACCGTCTGCCAGGAGGCTGGCTGCCCCAACATGGGCGAGTGCTGGGCGCGCGGCGTCGCGACCATCATGATCTTGGGCGATACTTGCACACGGGCCTGCGGCTTCTGCAACGTCAAAACCGGCAGGCCACTGCCCGTCGACAAGGACGAACCCCGCCGCGTCGCCGAGAGTCTCGCGCTGATGGGCCTCAAGCACGTTGTCATCACCAGCGTCGACCGCGACGAGCTGCCCGACGGCGGGGCTGGCATCTGGGCCGAGACCATCATCCGCGCCCGCGAGGCCTGCCCGGAGATGTCCGTCGAGGTGCTGATCCCGGACTTTGAGGGCAACTGGGACGCGTTGCAGATGGTGATCGATGCGAAGCCGCACATCATTAACCACAACATCGAATGCGTTCGCCGCATGTACCCAGCCGTTCGACCCAGCGCCAAGTACGACCGGTCGGTCGAGTTGCTACGCCGGGTCAAGGAGCAGGGCGCTGTCGCCAAGACCGGAATCATGGTCGGGATCGGCGAGAAGGACGCGGAGGTTCTGGATCTGCTCGACGAGGTGCAGGCCGGCTCGCGGGTGACTGCGCCCGACGGCAAGCCCGACACCTGCGACGTGCTGACCATCGGCCAGTACCTCCAGCCCACGCGTAACCACCTGCCCATCGACCGCTGGGTCACCCCCGAGCAGTTCGATGGGTTCCGCGATGAGGGCCTGGCGCGGGGCTTCAAAGTCGTCGAGAGCGGTCCGCTGGTTCGGTCGAGCTACCACGCCGACCACCAGGCGGACGTGCTGACGGACATCATCGAGGCGAGGGCCGGCAGCCGCTGATTGCTTGCGGGGTTGCCTTATAGGGCGATCGGATCGCTCTTTGCCCGAGAGGCCTCTAGGACCGCACCATGCGTTCAGAATTCCTTCAGGCAGCCGTCGCGATTGTCGCGATCATGAACCCGATCGGGACGGCACCGATCTTTCAGAACATGGTCTCACCGCTCGCGCCAAGGCGCCAGCGGGCTGCGGCCATCCATGCATGTCTGTTCATCGCGGTGATACTCGTGGCCACCGCCTTCGCCGGGCGGATGGTGCTCGAACTGTTCGGGATTTCGATCGACGCCTTCCGTGCGGCTGGCGGCGTGGTCATCGGGATCATGGGCTACCAGATGCTCCGCGGGGCCAAATCAGCCGAGCACGAAGCGCTCGCCGACGAGAAAGCGATCCGCGAGAACCTGCTCGTGCCGTTTGCCATGCCGCTGGTCGCTGGCCCCGGCACCATCACCACGGTCATTACGCTCGCGGTGTCGCATACCACGTTCGGCGTGCCATGGACAGCGCTGGCGGCGATCACGGTGGGGGTGCTGGTGACTGGTGCTTGCTTGTTTACGATCCTTGCAGTCGGCAAGTATTTCTCGGTGGATGCGCAGCGGATCTTCACCCGGTTCATGGGCTTGGTGCTCATGGCGATGGGCATGGAGTTCCTGCTGGCAGGAACCGCAGCCTTCTACGCGGCTCAGGCTGTGGCCGAAATCCCCTGACGAAGTGCGTGCCACCTACCGGACTTGCAATTCCTCGTGCGCCTGCGAGCTGAGGGCTTCGGGGCCTGTGCCGTAGGGGTCGGCATCAATGAGTTGAGCGCTGAGGATCTTCGGCGGGTTGGTCGGGCGGTCGCCCGCGCCAACGGGCGTGGCCGCGATGGCCTTGATCACGTCCGCGCCCGCGATGGCCTCGCCAAAGCCCGTGTACCGACCATCGAGGAACGAAGTGCCCGCGCGGCTCAGGCAGACGAACACCTGCGAACCGTTGGAGTTTGGATCGCCCGTGCGCGCCATCGAGAGCACACCAAAGTCGTGCGGCAGGGACGACTGCTCAAGATCGATCACATAGCCCGGCCCGCCCGAGCCCTGGCCCGTGGGGTCGCCCACTTGGATGACGAAGCTGTTGGCCGCTACCACGCGGTGGAAGATGATGTCCGTGTAGAACCCGCCGCCCACGAGGTGGCGGTAGTTGAAGGCGGTGTTGGGCGCGATGTCGGGGCGGAGACGGAAGATGATCTCGCCGTCGCTGGTATCCCAGCGGACGTATTTGTCGACATAGGTGCGGTAGCCGCTGAACACGATCGGAGCCTGATCAAAGCTGGGCGATCCGGTTCGAGTGGTGGGCGGGGATGCGGTGGCAGGAGTGAGCAGCGGCTGTATCACCACCGCTGGCCCGATGGGCTGTTCGCCAACATGGAGTTGTGCGTAGACGACCTTCTTGGGCTCGCCGGATTTCCAGAGGCTCGGGAACAGCCCGGCCAGATCCAATGCGCCCTCGGCGGCTGCGGCCTTGGCGAGTTCCTTGCCCGTGCCCGCTTCAAGCAGCGAGACCGATACATCGCCTTCGAGCCCGCCGGGCACCTCAGCAGTGGCGGGGATGACGCGATCAACGCCCACGTAGAGGCGATCGGGCGTGAGCTGGCCGCTGGCGAAGGCACACATCGAGCCCAGCGCGAGCAGGGCGGTCCAGAGCGTTGAAGTGGGTTGAATCATGCCCCAAGCGTAGCCCGCTAGGCGCGTTTGCGGGAGAGCCAGATGCGGTTACGGCTTTCCGTTGCCGCCGGGCCCGGTTGGGCCGTTGGGCTTCTCATGTCGGCCCGTGTCGTCCCAATTCTGGAGCGTCTGCCAATAGTCGCGGTAGATCGCCTCATCGACATGCGACGATGCCAAGATGTCGCCGATGGTGGACTCGCTGATCGGATCAAGTTCGTCAGGGATTGTCTGAAGAAGCTGCTGGGCCGAGTCGGCGAGCCAGTTGATCGAAAGGTCCGCACGAAGCATGTAGAACCCGTTGTCGTGGTTGAGCTCGCCGCGCGACCGGAAGCTGTCCGATACGAGCGCGGTCCGGCTCGGCTGCACGAGACTGAACTTGGTGATGCCCTCGGCTGAGGCACCGCGGTACTGGTAGTTGCCGACGATCAGGTCTCGCTCGGCCTTCCACGCAAGTGCGTTGTCGCGATAGGCATGGGGTCCGTCGTGGGAGGGGCAGTAGAACAACTCGGGTGTCTCGAGCACACCTGCGTTGTACAGGGCACCCAAGCCGTCCCACCAGCCGTTGTCACCGACTCCAATATCGAAGCGAAGGGCGATCGAGTTGCCCATGCTCGTGTGGAGCGCGGTCGAGTTCTGAGGCGGGACCACATCAGCGAGATCAATCGAGCCAGCCATCAGACTGGGCGGGAGCTGATCGCGGTTGGAGTCGGCGTAAATGATCAGGCCCATCCCGATCTGCCGGAGATTGGAGCCGCACACGACCTGTTGGGCCGCGGAGCGCACCGAACCGAGCGCCGGGAGCATGAGGCCGACGAGCAGCATCATCACGCCGAGCGAGACGAGCACATCCGTCAACGTGAAAGCACGACCCCGTTGGGGTCTATTCCCGGTGGTTGTCCAACCCAGTTGCTTCACGATCAGAACTCCCATCCCGAAGACACAACGAACGTGTCCTCATACACCTGCGACATCGAACACTGTAACGGGCCACCCTTGGGTCCACAATGTCCGTTTCGGTGCGATTTCGCAGCAAATTCGATTCGTGTGGTTATCAAGACCCGATCAATATCCTATCATCGATAGGGTGATTTCCCCAATCGCGGTTCAGGTTCGCATCGTGTCAAAACTATTCGCGTCGCGCGCCGGCGGGCGATACCGTGTCCGCATGACCCAGCCGGGGGAGGACAACGAAGATCTGGCGTTGATGAAGCGCATCGCCGGGGGCGACGAGGCAGCCGTTAGCGAGCTGTACGACCGCTTTGGATCCCTTGTCTTTCGAATGGCGTTGCAATCGATGCCCACGCGGGCTGAGGCCGAGGACGCTGTTCAGGAGGTTTTTGTTAGGCTTTGGAAGACCGCAGACCGGTACGACCCATCACGGGCTGCACTCGTCACTTGGGTCATGCTGATCGCCCGCAGGCACTTGGTGGACCGGCTACGTCGCAAGCGAGCCCGGATAAAGAGTACGACCCTCAACGAATCTGCTGGGCAGGCCGACGCCGATGCATCCGCGCCCATCGGGGCCCGTATGGAAGATCGGGAGCGGTACGACGCGCTCCTCAAGCGGATCGAGTCTCTGCCCGAGTTGCAGCGGACCGTCGTGACCCGCACCTACCTAGGAGGCCAAACCCTCCGGCAAGTGGGTGAGGAACTTGGAGTTCCGTTGGGGACGGTCAAATCCGCATTGAGCCGGGCGTTGGTCCGGTTGCGAGAGCGAATGGGTGAGGGCCTGAGCTGATGATGACCACACGAGAACTACTTGAACTGGCACTGCTTGATGCGTTCGGCCTTCTCGAAGAGCAGGAGTGCATCGCGTTTGAAGTCGATCTTGCCGCTGCATCGAGTGGCGTTCGCGCTCAGGTTCGCGCCGAGCAGGACCGCATCATGCGCACGGAGCTTGCCGACCTGAACAAAGCGGTTGCGGAGGAGCCCACCGAGGCGCTGCGATTCCGCGTGCTTGAAGCCGTCAAGGTTTCGAGGCTCGGCGATGCCCGCCCGCTCTCGGCCCAGGCCGTGGCGCACGACGCCCAAAGCCCCATGGACATCCGGGTGGCCCGCCGCCGGCTGAAATCGGTCGCGGTCTGGCGTGCTGCGACGGTGGCTTTCGCTGCGGCGTCGGTCGTCTTCGGGTGGACCACGTTCCAGATGCGAGCCGAGTACGACACGCTCGCTCAGGCTCAGGCCGACGATGCGCTGTTCGAGTCGCTCGCGTCCGAGTTCGGCAGGCAGTTCGTCGTGGACGCGCTCGTCGATCCCGATACCCAGCGACACTTCCTGCGTCAGGTCGCAGGCCCGGAGCGTCAAGTGAAAGCCGAGGCCGCGGTCTGGGTGAACCCGCAGTGGAACTCCGCAAGGTTCTTTGCGGTGAGCCTGCCCGCGACCAAGCCTGGCACGACGTATCGCCTTGCGGTGCTCGATGAGAACGGCACGCCCATCAAAGACGTGCTCCGCTTCGAGTTCGCGGGCCAGCTTGTCAACCGCGAAGTGCAGCTCGACATGACCATCGAGAACCCGGTGCTCGGCATCGTTGGCAGCAACGAATCCGGCGAGGATGAGGTCATCCTCATCACATCGGGCACCAAGCCCGGGGCCTAAGGGCCCCGATTGCATTCATAGATTGTTGGATTACGCTGGCCTGTTGCCAGCGATTTCTTTGTGTTGACCGCGATCGCGCTAACCGCGTGCTGGCCGACGCGCCACATCCGGCACCGGGTCGACCCACCGGGCCTCGTTGAGGATCTCATCGAGTCGGTTGGAGGCTTCGTACCGCTTGCGGACGCGGGCCATGGCGCGCCAGATTCCGAACCACATGATCGCAGCAAAGGAAGCCGCCCCCGCCAGACCGATACCCGCGTACTTGGGCCTCGGGTCGGATACCGGGTCGCTCTCTACGGCAGCGGGCTGCTGAAGAACCGTCGAGAGCCCGTCGCGTCTGCGCGGCCTTGATTCGTTGGCCTCGGCGACGAGGGCGGTGACATAGGTCTCCATCCATCGCTCGGCTCGGCCCTTGCCCTGGTTGACGATCTCGATCTCGAGCGTGCCCGGCGCGGGCTCGCGATGCACGAGCCTGGTGTCGAGCACCTCGCGCACCGCGTCGATGCTCGCGTCCTCGATCATGCCCCGGCGTTGCAGACGAGCGGCGACCCGCTCGATGAGCCGGGGAGACTCGAGCAACTCGATGTGGAACTCGGTCCAGGCGGCTTGATCGCCGTCGGTCGTGCCGATGGCTTCCGATGCCAGCACCGCGGTAGCCGCAAAGTTGGCGGGCGCGAGCTTGCCAGCGATGAGCCACGAGAGCCCGGCCAAGATGGTGAGGGTCACCACCCATGCGGTGAGTTGCACGATGCTCGAGGTCTTGGCTTTCGAGACTTCCAGTCGCTGATGGAGCACATCGATCGCGCGTTTGGCGGCGGCAAGTTCGCGACGCTGCGCCAGGAGCAGGTCGCACTGCTCGACCCGTTGTTGCAACGCCTCGCCAGCACGTCGGAGCTTGCGGGAGCGAGCAACGATCGCGTCGCGCATGCCTCGAAGTCGCCGCATCCGCGACTCGACACGCACCGGCGCCATCGGCGTGCCGGACGCTGAGCGCGACTTGGGTGCGTTGCTCTGGTCACGCAGTTGTTTGCGGAGTTCGTCGCGCTCGGTGGTCAGCTCGTCGAGGCGCTCGCCCAACAGCTCAAGCTCGACGCGGGCTCGGTCGCGTTCCTGGGCAGCCTGCTCGACTCGGGCCGACAGCTCGCGCACATCGGCGCCCTGATCGCTCTGAGCGGCCCTCAGCTCACCCGCGAGCCGTTCGGCCTTGGACTGCACCTCGGCGAGGTTGCGGGCCGCCACGTCGCGCTCGGCTGAGAACCGTTCGGCCTTGTCGCTCGCGTCCGTCAGCTCCCGGATCGCGCGGTCGCGCTGCTCGGTGGTCTGCTGAAGCGAAGCGCTCAGCTCGGCACGCTGGCTCTCGATCTGCTGGCGGAGTCTTTGTGCTTCAACGGTGAGCGACTCGGCCCGCTCGCGGTGCGATTCAAGCTCGGCTCGCAGCGTACCCACCTGGCTCTGGCTCTCGCCGCTCTGATTCTGGAGCGACTGCGTTTGCTGTTCAAGCTGGTTGGCGCGTTCGCGCTCGGCCTTCAAGGCCTCGGTCGCCTCGGCGAGGCGCTGCTCGCTCGCGGCGAGTTCCTGCTTGCGTTGTTCAAGCTCCTGCCGCGCTTGCTGGCTCTGGGTCTGGAGTTCGCTGGCGGTCTCTCGCTCGGCTTGCAGGGCCGACTCGGCCTCGGCGAGCTGCTGTTGGCGGCTGAGGAGTTCCAGTTCCCGCTTCTCAAGCTCGGCTGCGAGGACCTTCCGCTGGGCATCCGCCTCTTTGAGCCTGAGCAGTTGGTTCTCGACATCGGCGATGATCCGTGTCACGTCCTGCTCGGCGCTGGAGCGTGCAGAAGGCGTTGGATCTTGGCCGGGCTGCGGGTTCACGGTACGGACTCTCCCTGATCTTGATCGGTTTGTGTTTGGTCTATAGCCCCAGCGCAAGGCCAGCAGAGCAGCGGGGATGCCGATGGCGCGTGGGGCCAGCCGCTGCGCAGGCCCGCACGCAGGCTCTATCGACCGGCGATGGGGGCATCTGAACCCCGTCCGAGAAAGGGGCGGGTCTCTAGGTGAACTCCTTGGATTCCGAGGCCGATAGTGACTTGCGGGAACAATCACAGCCTCAAGCCGGTAGAATGGCCTGAGCATCCCACGCCCGTGGGGTGCCATTGCAGGCAGAGCATGGGCCTTGGGTGTACACCCGTTGGGCCAAGCGTTTCTCGTGAGCGTGGAATCGAACAAATAGGTCGGCAAAGCCCGGCCAGGACCATCCCAAAGGAGTGATCGACTATGAGCCTCACCGCAATCAGCATCGGCAAGCTTGTTTCATCCGTTGCCGTCCTCGGCGCCGCTGGCTTTGCCGGCTTTAACCTGATGAGCACCGGCTGCCCGCTCGGCACCACGTGCGAGTCCGATACCGCCGCGACGACCGCGCTGGTTTCGACGGTTGCCACTGAGACCACCGACGGGTGCTGCGACCTGACCACCGCTCTCGTTGCCGACAAGGCCGAGGCGTGTGGCGATGGCGATGCCTGCTGCGAGTCCAAGGCCGAGTGCGAGACCAAGACCGACTGCGGCGAAGCCGTTGCGGCCCAGCTCGTCGCCAACCCCGCCGAGGGTGCGTGCAGCGAAGCCAAGACCGAGTGTGCCGACAAGGCTCCCTGCGGAACCGAGACCGCCGCTGCTCAGCTCGTTGCCAACACCACCGAAGGCGCTTGCAGCGAAGCCAAGACCGAGTGCGCCGACAAGGCTCCCTGCGAGGGCGAAGCCGCTGCGGCCCAGCTCGTCGCCAACCCCGAAGCGTGCAGCGACAAGAAGGCCTCGGATTGCTCCGAGAAGTCCGACTGCTCCGAGAAGACCGATGCCCCCGCCCAGCAGCTCGTCAACAACGACAAGCCCAGCGGCAACGGCTAAGCCCGATCGCTAAGCGACCAAACGCTGCAAGGCCCCGTTCAATACGAGCGGGGCCTTGTTGTGCGCGTACCTCTTGTGCGCGCACCCTATCGTGATGGCATGGCCAGTTACATCCTCAAATCAGAGCCCGCCGTGTACAGCTACGCCGACCTTGTACGCGACAAACGCACCCACTGGGACGGCGTGCGAAACGCCACCGCTCAACAGAACATGCGCGCCATGAAGAAGGGCGACACCGCCTGGATCTACCACAGCCAGACCGACAAGGCCATCGTCGGCATCGCCAAGGTGGTCAAGGGGCCGTACCCGGACCCCGATCAGCCGGGCACGACGGCCAAGGGCGACCCCAAGGGCGTGCTGGTCGACATCGCGCCCGTGGCGGAGCTGGACGAACCCATCACGCTCAAGGCCCTCAAGGCCGACGGCAGGTTCGACCAGCTCGGGCTCATCCGTCAGTCTCGGCTGAGCGTGATGCCCGTGCCGGAGGCGATGGACAAGCTGCTCCGCAAGATGGCTGGGGTGCGGTGAGTTGTACTGGGTGGCATGCTCACGCCCCATCCCGAGGGGCGCGGGCATGGTGTGTGCCGTAAGGAGTGTTCACCACAGAGAGCGCAGAGGGCACAGAGAAGAAAGGGAGATCGGATAGGGTCGAGAAGAGGGGAAACGGGAAGAGATGGAGGGCCTGCGAAGATCCGCGAAGAAGAGAAGAAGTCGCCTCTTTGCGAGCCGAGGGCGCAAGCCCTCGGGCACTCTTTCAGTGCCGCGTTCGTGAGAACGCGGGGGCTAGCAACATCAAACGTACAACGACACAGGCTGCAAGCCTGTGCCACCGAAGAGGGCTCTTGCTCGCCGCCGTCGCTAGCCCGGAACACGACCAGCTTCAGAACCGGAAGGTCGCACCGAGGCGCAAGCGCAGGGCTGCGTCGGCGTCTTCTTCGCTGATCTCGTCGCCCGTCGAGTCGAGCACCTCGTACTGGTTGTACGCGACCACGCCGACCGCTCCGGTGATGATGAACTGGCGGTTTGGAGACCACTGGGCGCCGGCCTCGATGGCGACGCGGTCGTCACGGAGCACGCCGTCGGGCACGAGGTTGGAATCGCTCAGGCGGTACTCGCGTGATTCCCAGCCGCCCTCGGCAAAGAGCGTGAGCGGGTCGGAGTGCTTGTAGCCGAGGCGAAGGCGCGGGCCGGTGTTGTTGAGGCGCCACTTCTCGTTGATCTGCCAGTCGATGGTGGGGAAGGCGAAGATGCGGGCATCGTCTTCGAGGCGCGACCCGCCCGCGATGGCGAGACCGAGTTTGAAGCCGTTGCTGAAGTCGTAGTTGGCCCCGGCGTACCCGTCGACGGTCAGCCCCTCGCCCACGTCGGCGTCTTCCTCGTAGGACC